>JAYTNY010000743.1:0-8517 GCA_043748055.1 Roseobacter sp. | reverse complement strand
CCGCGAAACAAATCAAAGAAAGTGCCGCTGAGAATGCGGCGCTGGCGCAGGGTTACTTTGGCATTGTGCAAAGTGAGTTTGAGACGCAGCGCGGCAGAGAACAAATGGGTGCGTTGCAAAATGATTTTGGGCAGTTGATTCAGAACGCAATCAGTGGCGATTGGAAGTCACTCGTCATTCGTCACTCGTCACTCGTCGCTGCTTTGGATGGCTTTAACCCGGTGCCGCTGAGTGCGAAAGACATCGCCAGCAAGGGCGCGCAGATCATGCAGTTTTTGCATTTGGCGCAAGTTGAATACGAGAAGGGCGTGCGCAATGGACAAGTGAGCGTTCCGTTGGAATACAGCGAGGCGAAGACGTTTGTCGAGCAATCATTTGCTTTGCTGAATGAGATTAAACCGGCATTGGCGCAGAAAGACAGCGCAGCGTTGGCGCAGCTTGAGGGGAAGTTGAACGAGTTGAACGGGTTGATTGACAAAGTGGCCGACCCCAAAGAAACGAAGCCAGCGGTGGAAGCCAGCATTAGCTTGCTGAAGGACAAGTTTGGCATGGCGGCGACGGGCGGGGATATTGCGGCCACGTTGGAATTGCTGAAGCAAATGAAGCAAGCGATTGCGGCGGGCGAATGGGCGCAGGCTGAGAACTTGCGCTTGCAGGCCTATGCCATTTTTGAGGTGGGCGCGGAGCAAAAGCTGCGCACGCGCGAACCCAGGCTGGGCGACGATTTGCAGAGCTTGTTCTGGCAGGGCACGAAGGAAACGCAGGGTTTGGCCGTGTTGCTGAAAAGCAAGGACGTGAGCGCCATCAACACCACGCTAACCGAGATGACGCAACTGTTTGCGCAGGCGCAAACGGTGCTGGACACACAGATGACGCCGCTGGGTGCTATTGCGGCCTCGGTGGCGATTTTGATCCGCGAGGGGTTGGAGGCCGTGCTGGTGATTGCGGCAGTGATGGGTTACTTGCGCGCCACCAAAGCGCCCACGAAAGCGCAGACTCAGGTGATCGGTGGCGCGGGTCTGGGCATTGTGCTGAGCTTTGCCTTGTGGGCGCTGGCGCAAACGGTGATTAGCATTACGCCTGTAAACCGTGAGTTGTTTGAGGGCTTGATTGCGCTGGCGGCGGCTACCGTGTTGTTCTATGTCACCAACTGGTTGCTGCACAAAGTGTATGTGGCCGATTGGATGACCTTTGTGAAAGCGCAAGTGCAGAAGGCCATGAGCAGCGGCGCACAGTTTGGCTTGGCGGTGCTGGGTTTTATGGTGGTTTTTCGAGAGGGCTTTGAGACGGTGTTGTTCTTCCAGGCCTTGTTGTTTGATGCGCCAGCATGGGCAGTTGCGATTGGTGCGGTGATTGGGTGCTTGGTGATTGGGGCGATTGCCGTTGTGATCTTGAAGTTCAGCGTCAAGATTCAGCTTAAGCCGTTTTTTACGTGGACGGGGATTTTGATGTTGATTTTGGCGATTGCCTTTGTGGGCATTGGCCTGCGCAATTTGCAAGAGGCGGGCTGGGTCGGGGTGACGCGCTTTGATCTGATCCCGACCGGGCTGGTGCCTTCGTTGCTGGGCTTGTTCCCGACGGTGGAGACAGTGACGGGGCAGGTGCTGGTGGTTGCTGCGTTGGCCGCGACGTTTGTCATCAGCAAGCTGCGGGCCAAGCCGGTGCCGAAGGTGAAGGCGGCATAGATCTCTACACGGACGATATCCCTCGTAGGGATGTCGTCCGTGTAGAGCTAGGTTCTTAGCTTCTACCGCGCCATCCACCCGCCATCCACCGCAATAATTTGCCCATGCACAAAGTCCGAGGCAGATGAAGCCAGGAAGACCGCCAGGCCGCCCACGTCTTCCGGCTGGCCCCAACGCCCAGCCGGGATGCGGGCGCTGATGGCAGCGTTGCGATTGGCATCGGCTTTGAGCGCCACGTTCATTTCGGTGTCGAAATAGCCGGGGGCGATGGCGTTGACGTTGATGCCTTTGCTGCTCCACTCGTTGCACAAGGCTTTGGTGAGGCCAGCTACCGCGTGCTTGGCCGCGGCATAGGCAGGCACGGTAAAGCCGCCCTGAAAACTGAGCAACGACGCGACGTTAATAATTTTGCCTCGCCCATGCTTCAGCATCTCGCGGCCAAACACCTGGCAGAACAAAAACACGGCGCGGAAGTTCACGTTCATCACGTCATCAAAATCCTGGATGGGAAATTGCTCGGAAGGATGACGGCGCTGAATGCCAGCGTTGTTCACCAGAATATCGGCGCGGCCAAATTTTTTGAGGGCGGCCTCTAATACGTGCTCGGCGGCATCGTCGGCGGCGATGTCCTGCGAGACCGAGAGCCATTCGCGCCCAGCTCCTTGCACGCGCTGGGCCAACTCGCCCACATCGCTGCTGTGTTGAACTGTAACGATGTGCGCGCCCGCCTCGGCCAGCGCTGTGGCCATGCCCAGCCCCAGCCCACGATTTGCGCCGGTGATGACGGCGACTTGGTCGGTGAGTTTGAATTGATCCAAAATCATTTGAAAAGATTGGCAATTGGCTATTGATGAATAGCCAATAGCCAACAGCCAATTGCTAATTGCTGTGTTCGTGTGCCACGCTGGTGCTGCCGCGAATGAGCAACGGGCTTTCCATGAGGGTGTAGCCGCCGCTGTTTGCATCGGCTTCTTTCTGCATGAGCTTGGCGAGCAGTTGCATGGCGAGGCGACCCATTTTGTATTTGGGTTGATCAATCGTGGTCAGCGGCGGGTTGGAGTGGGCGGCCAGCGTAATGCCATCGCAGCCGACCACGGAAATATCTTCGGGGGCGCTGAGGCCGTGCGCGCGGATGGCGTGCAATGCGCCAAAGGCCAGCAGGTCGTTATAGGTAATGACTGCGGTGGGGCGTTCGTGTTGGGGCAAGGCCAGCAGGGCGCTCATGGCTTGGAAGCCGCCCTCGATGCTGGGGAAGGAGTGCAACACGCGGTTGCTTGCCAAGCTCTCGCCCACAGTTGCCAACGCCCGCTCGATACCGTGTTTGCGTGCCAACGCGGTGGGCGATGAACCTAATCCCGCCAGAAAACCCAAACGCCGGTGCTGCAAGCCAATGAGATGCTGCGCGCTGCGAAAAGCGGCATCCTCGAAATCTACGACGATGCAGGGAATGCTTGGATGTTGCACGCGTCGGTTGAGTACGACCAGCGGCAAGCCTTGCGCGTGAATGGCTTGTAGATCGCTTTCTTCGATGTGCGAGGCGAAGGCGATGACCCCATCGGCTTTGTGACGAGCCAACACGCTGCGCGGCAATTTTTCGGTCGGCGCGTTTTCGGGCACATTGTGAATTTGCATGGCGATGGGCTGCGTGCCAATTTCATCCTCGATGCCGCGTAGCACTTCGGGAAAGATGGGGTTCAGAATGTCGGTGATGAAGATGGCGATGGTCTGCGTGGCTGCGGCAGGCTCGTTTTCGGGTGATGGGCTGCTGGGCGAATGCACATAGCCGAGTTCGGCGATGGCGGCCATGACGCGCTCGCGGGTGCGCGCGTTCACCACACCGCTGCGGTTTAGCACCCGCGAGACGGTGGCGGGCGAAACGCTGGCTTGCCTGGCGACATCGGTGAGGCGCGGCGCGGGTTGCGGCGCGGGTTGCGGTGAGTTTGTGGTGGAATCCATCTTTATGAAATTTCCTGAAAACAACCGACAGGAGCTATTTTATGCCGCGATTACTGACTTGACAAGCAGCAGAAAGTTTCCTAAACTCAAGTTTACATGAAATTAGATTTGTTTTTCATGTAAACAAAAATGGCTTCCAATAACACCCCAATTCGTATTTTGAGCGCCCGGACGCTGACCGATGCGCAACTGGCACTGCTGAACGCCGCCACGCCCCGTGCGCGCATTGTGCAGGTGGCGGGCAAAACCGATGCCGAGATTGAGCAGGCGTTTACGCCCGACACCGAGGTGTTGTTTTGCGGGCACGGCAGTTTTGCGATTGGCGCAGCGACGGGCTTGAAGTGGGTGCAGGCCGAGAACGCGGGCGTCGATCATTTTCACGGCACCGAACTCTGGCGCAGCCCCATCACGTTGACCAGCGCCAACGGCGCGCACACGCCGCACATGCCAGAGTGGGTGTTGTCGGTCATGCTGTCTCACGCTTATAAGTTGTCGCTCTCACACACTTACCAACAGAAGCAAGTGTGGGGCGGCGGTGAGCATCGTGCGCTGTTTACGCCCCGCGAGTTGCGCGGGCAGACGGTGGGCATTGTGGGCTACGGGGCCATTGGCCGCGAGATTGCGCGGCTGACAAAAGCGTTGGGCTTGCGCGTGCTGGCGACGAAGCGCACCGAGACCTCATCCACAAAATACGACGGCTATGCCGCCCCCGGCACCGGCGACCCAGATGGCACGCTGCCCGATGCCTATTTCACGATGGGGCAATTGCCGGAGTTGTTGAAGCAGAGCGACATTGTGATTTTGTTGGTGCCGATGACGGACGACACGCGCCATTTGATTGGCGCGAACGAACTGGCGCAGATGAAGCGCGATGCGTTACTCATCAACATTGGCCGGGGCGGGCTGATTGACCAGCAGGCTTTAATTGACGCGATGAACAACAAAGTGATTTGTGGCGCAGTGTTGGATGTGACCGAACCGGAGCCACTGCCGAGCGATCACCCGCTGTGGCGCACGCCGAATGTGTTTATTACCCCGCATGTGGCTGGTCTGAGTGCGCACTATATAGACAACGTGGTGCGCGTCTTTGCCGAAAACTTGCGGCGCTATGCCAATGGCGAGCCGTTGGTGAATGTGGTGCGGAGGGAACTGGGATATTAGAGATTGGAGATTAGGAGATTGGGAGATTGGAGATTCACAATCTCTAATCTCCAATCTCTTCCTAATCTCTTTCCAAAATTTTATGAGCGAATTTCCTTACGAAAATCCCATCGCCAACCAGGTGGCGATTGTGACGGGGGCCGGACAGGGCATTGGGCGCGGCATTGCGTTGCGGCTGGCGCGAGATGGCATGCACGTGGTTGTGGCCGATTTGAAGGCCGAGCAGGCTGAGGGCGTGGCGGCTGAGATTCGGGCGCTGGGCGTGCAGGCCCTTGCATTTGTGATGGATGTGACGAAAGAGGCGGATCGGCAACGCCTGATTAGCACCACCCTGAGCGAGATGGGGCGGCTGGATGTGCTGGTGAACAATGCAGGGATTCAGCGCGCATCTGGGCCACTAGATGTGACTGAAGAGCATTGGGATTTGATGATGAGCGTGAACACCAAAGCCGTGTGGTTTATGTGCCAGGCAGCCATGAAGCATTTTGTGGCGCAGAAGAGCGGGCGCATCGTGAATCTGGCCTCGATTGCGGGCAAGATGGCCAGCACGCAGAACCACCCGGTCTACAACGTGGCGAAGGCAGGTGTGATTGCCATGACCAAGACCTTTGCCCACACCGGCGCGGCGCATGGTGTGCGGGTGAATTGCGTGTGCCCCGGTGTCATCGTAACGGCGATGCAGGACTTGGTGGATGCTGAGTTCTCTCGGCTACAAGACAAGCCCGCCGAGCAGATTCGCGCCGAGCGCCTCAGCCGCATCCCCATGGGCAAGATGGGCCGCCCCGAAGAAGTGGCTGATGTGATCTCGTTTCTGGTCGGCCCAGATTCGCGCTATATGACCGGGCAGGCGATTAACGTGAGCGGCGGTATGGTGATGTATTGAAGAAGAGATTAGAGATTAAGAGATTGGAGATTGCGAATCCCAATCTCTAATCTCTAATCTCCCGATCTCTAATCTCCAATGAGTCAATCTCTCCTCTCCTTCCGCTCCATCTCCAAACAGTTTGGCGGCACGCTGGCTGTGGACGATGTGGACGTGGATATTTTGGGTGGGCAGATTCATGCGTTGTTGGGGGCGAATGGGGCGGGCAAGAGCACGCTCATCAAAATGCTTTCGGGGTTGCATGTGGCGGACAAGGGCGAAATTTTATTTAAGGGGCGGGCGATAAACCCGCGCACTGAGATTGACAAGTTGCCGATTGCGTTTATTCACCAGGACTTGGGTTTATTTGATTGGATGACGGTGAGCGAGAACGTGGCGATGGGCAAGGGCGGGTATCCGCGCATGTCTGGCAAAGCTGGGCTGATTAGTTGGAAGGGCGTGCGGGCGCAGGCCATGCGGGCATTGGAGATTGTGGGCAGCGGCATTGACCCCGACACGCCCATTAGCGAGCTGACCCGCACCGAGCGCAGCATTGTGGCGATAGCGCGGGCGTTGGCGAACGATGTTGAGTTATTGATTTTGGACGAGCCAACCTCGAGCTTGCCCGAGGCGGATGTGGCGCGGTTGTTTGAAGTGCTGCGGCGCTTGAAGCAGCGCGAGGTGGGCATGATTTATGTGAGCCACCGGCTGGACGAAATTTTTCGCATCGCCGATTGGGTGACGGTGATGCGCGACGGGCGCAAGGTTGCCAGCGCACCAACGAGCGACTTTACGCCGCAGGCCTTAGTTGTGGCGATTGTGGGCCGCCCGCCCGCCGAGGTGTTTGTGCAGCCGCCTGCGCCCTCGGCCAACCCGTTACTGGAAGTAAATGCGTTGCGGGTGCGCGGCGTAGGCCCCATCAGTTTGCAAGTGCGGGCGGGCGAGGTGTTGGGGCTGTGCGGGCTGCGCGGGGCGGGGCAAAACGAACTGGGGCGGGCCATCAGTGGCGTGGAGCCGATGACGGCGGGTGCGCTGAAGCTGAACGGCAAGGCGATTGCGCCGCGCAGCCCGAACGAGGCGATTAGGCAAGGTATTGCGTTTGTCTCATCTAATAGAGAGGCCGAGAGTTTGGGCATGAGTTTATTGGTGCGCGAGAATTTTTATTTGAACCCGGGCGCACACGGGCGCGGGGCGTTCTCGTTTATGCGGCGAGACGTAGAAAAAGCGAATGCAAATAAGTTGGTGAAGACGTATTCGGTGCGGCCTGCGGATGGCGAACGGATTGTGAGCACGTTGAGCGGTGGCAACCAGCAGAAGGTGGTGCTGGGGCGCTGGCTTAGCACCAACACGCAACTATTCGTTTTAGAGGAGCCGACGCTGGGCGTGGACGTGGGCGCGAAGGCCGAGATTTATGCGCTGATGAATCAATCGCTGGCGCAAGGTAAGGCAGCGGTGTTGGTCTCGACGGATTTGGAAGAGGTGGCGGGCGTGTGCAGCCGTGCACTGATCTTTAAGAGCGGGCGCATTGTGGGCGAGCTGCAACGCGCGGAGATGAGCGTGGCGCGGCTGACGGAGATGGTGTCGGGGGCGTCAACAGACGTTTAGCGGATAAACGGATAGGGTGAGTATGAGTTACGTGCCATGTTTAGCGCACGAACGGATGCGGGGCCAACAGATAAGAAACGCCCTTCGGCTTTGCTCAGGATGTGGATAAACGGATGGATAAATCACGATTTAATCTTTCGCAAATTTTTGGCACGTATGGGCTGCTGATTATTGCTGTGCTGTTTGCGATTTTCTTTTCGGTGTTGTTGCCGCGCACCTTTCCCACATCGTTAACCGTGCGCGCCATTTTGAACGACCGCGCCACGATTGCGCTTTTAAGTCTCTCGGCGCTCATCGTGATTGCGATTGGCGAGTTTGATATGTCGCTGGGCTACATGGTGGGCCTGACGCATATTTTGGCAGTGGGTTTGCAGACGCGGCAAGATGTGCCGTGGCTGGCAACGGTGTTGATTGTGTTGGGCGTGGGCGCACTGGTGGGGCTGATTAACGGGCTGTTGATTCACGTCGCAAAAATTTCTTCGTTTATCGCCACGTTGGGTGTGGGCACCACGGTTTATGGCCTCTCGCAGTGGTACACCGAGGGGCGGCAAATAGTCGGCAAGTTGGCCCCGCCATTTGTGGAGATTAACGGCGCAAACGTGTTTGGGTTTATCCCTGCGCCTACGCTCTACGTCATCGGCATTGCCATTGTGATGTGGCTGGCCTTTGAGTTTTTGCCGATTGGGCGCTTTATGTACGCGTTGGGGTCGAACGCGCGGGCCGCCGAGTTGGTGGGCATTCCGCGTGGCAAGTACACCATCGCCGCGTTTGTGGCATCGGGCGTGCTGACGGCGTTTACGGGCATTCTGATTGCCTCGCGGTTTGGGGTGGGGCAAGCCAACATTGGGCCAGAATATTTGTTGCCCTCGTTTGTAGGCGCGTTGTTGGGTGCGACGACGGTGAAGCCGGGGCGGGTGAACATCTGGGGCACCCTCGTGGCTGTTGTTTTATTGGCGATTGGCATCTCCGGCATCCAGCAGCTTGGCGGGGCGTTTTACATCGAGCCGTTGTTCAACGGCCTGACGCTGATTATTGCGGTGGGGTTGGCCGGTTACGCCGTGCGCAGAAGAATGCGGGCGAAGGCGGAGAAGTAAGTCACCCTAACTCAGTCGAGGAGCATCCTGAGCGCAGTCGAAGGATGCGAACCATGTCGAGCTTGGCTAGAGAAGCTCACCCATGGCCGCATCCTTCGACTGCGCTCAGGATGCTTTGCGCAAGACTTGAGATTTTGCTGCACAACAGGAGGTG
>JAYTNY010000742.1:0-2280 GCA_043748055.1 Roseobacter sp. | reverse complement strand
AGTTGAAAGAGGATGTTCGTGCCGAAGGGCGCCATCGAATGCCCAATGTGGATTTGCGACAGGCTGGGGTGGATGGACAAGGCCGAGGTGAACCAGCGCTTCTCGTAATACTCTTGGGTGGTGGGCAGGTATTGCTTGGGCACCACGCCCAACACCGCACCGCCATTTAGAGCGACGGCGCAGTTATAGATGCGGCCATCGATTTCCAGCGGCGCACCCACAACAACCAAAATGCTGTGATGCTGTAGCGCTGTAGCGATTTGTACAAGGGCTTGTTTGGCGGCTTGCAACAGGTGCGATTGGTAGAACAGATCGGCGGCGGTGTAGCCGGTGATGCCGAGTTCGGGGAAGACAGCGACGCACGCGCCTTGCTGTGCAGCTTGTTGCGCCAACTCGATGGTCTTTTGCGCGTTGAAGTCCACATGGGCCACGCGGTGTTCGGGCACGCAAGCGGCGACGCGGACAAAACCAAACTCGGCGGGCGGGAAGTTTGTGGGCATGGTTGAAGGGGATTATAGAACTTGGGGTGTCTGTTTAACACGAAGAAGCGAAGTAACGAAGAAAAGAGAAGCGAATTCATTCCGATTTCGTTTCTTCGCTTCTTCGTGTTGAAGCCTTCATGAGCAAAAGTAAAGATTCGGGTCTCCTGTTTGGCATACACCTGACTTAAAACAGAAGTGCGGTGTTATATTCGTCGCGCAAGCTCAACACATATCTTTTCATCTGCTCATCTACTCAACCAAACCATGATTCACAGCAAATTTGGCATCAACACCCTCGGCCTCACCGGCATCAAACAAACGTGGAACCCATCGGCAGCCGAGACGATTGAGATTGCGCTGCGGCGCGGCGAGGGCAAGCTGACGGCGGGTGGCGCTTTCCTGGCGGTCACCGCACCGTTCACAGGCCGATCCCCCAAAGACAAATGGGTGGTGCGCGAGCCAGAGAACGAAGCCAAGATTTGGTGGGGCCAGGTGAACCAGGCAATGTCGCAGGATCACTACAACAAACTGGAAGCCGATGTGCGTGCGCACCTGAACACGCGCGAGTTGTTTGTGCGCGATCTATATGCGTCCGCGGATCAGCGCCACCGGCTCAACGTGCGCCTCATCAGCGAGACGGCCTGGCACACCCTGTTTGCCTACAACCAATTCATTCGGCCCTACCCTGCCGACCTCGCCGACTTCGAACCGAGCTTCACCATTTTGCACGCGCCGGAGTTTCACCCCAACCCAGAGCGGCACGGCACGCGCAAGGCCAACCCCAGCGCCGCAGTCGTCCTCAACTTCGCCACGCGCACGGTCATCATCGCTGGCACGCGCTATGCGGGCGAGATCAAAAAAAGCATTTTTACCGCGCTGAACTATTTGCTGCCCAACGAGGGCGTGTTCCCAATGCACTGCGCCGCCAACGTGGGGCCAATGGGCGACACGGCCTTGTTCTTTGGCCTCAGTGGGACGGGCAAGACCACGCTGAGCGCCGACCACCGGCGCGGGTTGATTGGCGACGACGAGCATGGTTGGAGCGACGCGGGCGTGTTTAACTTTGAGGGCGGGTGCTATGCCAAAGTCATTCGCCTCTCGTATGAGGCCGAGCCAGAGATTTACCACACGCTGAGCATGTTTGGCACCGTGCTGGAAAACGTGGTGATGGATGAGGAGAGCCACGAATTGGATTTGGACAGCGAGGAGATCACCGAGAACACGCGCGCGGCATACCCCATCCACTACATTCCCAACTATGTAGCCACGGGATTAGGTGGGCAGCCGCGCAATGTGTTGTTCTTAACGGCGGATGCGTTTGGCGTGTTGCCGCCGATTGCCAAGCTGACGCCGGAACAAGCGCGCTACTTTTTCCTCAGCGGTTACACGGCCAAGCTGGCGGGCACCGAGCGCGGCGTGACCGAGCCACAGGCCACGTTCTCCACCTGTTTCGGCGCCCCCTTCATTCCGCGCCATCCGAGCGTCTATGGCAATCTGTTGCGCGATCTGATCGCCAAGCATCAGGTGTCCTGCTATCTGGTCAATACCGGCTGGACTGGCGGCGCCTATGGCACTGGCCATCGCATGCCGATCAAGGCCACGCGGGCACTGCTCAGTGCCGCGCTTGATGGCTCCCTGGAGAACGCGCGCATGCGCACTGACGAGAATTTCGGCTTCTCCGTGCCGGTGGCAGTCAAAGGTGTCGATGCCAAAATCCTCAATCCACGCGAGACCTGGCCCGACGCCTCCGCCTATGACGCCCAGGCCCGCAAACTGGTCGGCATGTTTATCAAGAATT
>JAYTNY010000741.1:0-4429 GCA_043748055.1 Roseobacter sp. | reverse complement strand
TATCGCGTCTTCATTACATCATTCATCTACACACATCCGCAAGGGCTGTACTTTTACTAGCGGCACGTTGCGCTTTGCACGTGTCAGGAGGATTTGACTGAATGAATAGACTGTCTCGTATCTTGCTCGCCGGTTCAACGTTGGTCGGCATGGCGTTGGCCTCCGCGTTTGCCATCAGCCCACCCGCCTTTGCCGAGAATGGGCCGCAGCTCTTTCCCACGTTCCCCCCCATCAAGGTTGTGTCCATCAAGGCCACCACCGATGCCAGCAGCAAAACCCGCGTAGGCGATGCGTTTAGCTACGTGTTGGAACTGCGCAACGACACCGAACAGGATGCCGTTGTCAGCGTGACCGACACGCTGCCCACCGAAGTTGCACTCGTCATCACCCCCTCCCTCGAGTTCAACTCGCTGAATGCGCCAGACCTCTCGGTGCCCCCACCCACGGTGAACGGCAACACAGTGAACTGGAGCGGCAGCTTGCTCAAAGGCCAAAACGCCAAGCTGCGCATTCGCGTCAAGCTCGTCTCGTGTTCGTCCGAGGACATACACGGCAGCGGCATCAGCAACAGCGCCGAGATGCGCATTGAGAACAGCGGCCTCAGCGTGTCCAGCGTGTCGTTTCGGCCCTCGGCTTGCACCGATGCCACGGCCACACCAAGCCCAACACCCGGGCCAACGCCGACACCTGGGCCAACCTCGGAGCCAACGCCCGTCCCAACCAGCACGCTGCCCGCCGATGTCTCGGTGAGAAAGTTTGGGCGCTTGCATTTGGATTGGGCCAGACCCGAACGCGGCTGGCAGGCCAGTTGGTATGTGGGCTACCAAAACCGCAGTGAGCGAACCGCCAACGATGTGGTCATCAACGACAGCCCCAGCAGCAACCAATCGCTGCTCTCGGTGCGCAGTTGGCCCAACATCTCGCCAACCACAACCAGCACAGGCTTGCAGTTCAACATCGGCACGCTGGGTCGTGGGCGTTACGGCAGCATTTGGCTGCGCACATCTGTGCCCGCCACCACCACCGCCAGCACCGTGCTCACCAACTCGGTTTCCATCTCGGCCTCCAACGATTCACGTTTGGATAACAACAGCGCCCTCGTCACCATCACGCTACCCGCGCTGCCGCCCAGCATCACCTACCCGCGCAGCGGCGCCACCTGCACCGAGACGATTACGATGACGGGCAAAGCGCAGGCCAGAGCCGCCTTACAGGTGTATGTGGATGGCCGGCCCGTAATGACAACGACTGCCAACAGCGAAGGTAACTGGATAGCCAGCCTGAAACTGGATGAAGGCATCAACGTGTTGTATGTGCGCAACCTCAAGAGCGGCAACGAGCCGGAGCATGATGGCGACGACAATCACGATGGCTGGGGTGGCTGGGGCGATTACCGCCAGTCCAACGTCGTGTTGCTAAAAGTCGACACCAAGCTCAACTGGGACCCCATCAGCCTGAACTTTGCCGACCCCAATGGCGACAAGCGCTATGCCCGCCACTGGCTGGGCTGGTTCGAGCAGACCGGTTGGTATGTAGGCGTGCAGCCCAGCACCACCTACACCGTGGGTGTGCGCATCTGCTGCCAAGACCTAACCGCCACCGTGACGCTGACCGCGCCCAATGGCACGTTGACGCCAACGCTGATTGAGCTAACTGACCCAGATGGCGACCGCATCTACACCGGCGTATGGACAACCGGCGATGCCAAGTCTTTGCGCTTTGGCAAGCTCACATTGTGCGTGCGCGGGGATGGCGAGTTGCAATGTTCGCGCGGGCGCACTTACCCCATTTGGCCCAAGGCCAACCGCACCGTCTTCATCACCGAGAGCGGCTTTGATGCGGACAAGCTCACCGTTGTCCCCGGCGAAATTGTCGAGTTTGTGAACATGGATGTGAAGTCGCGCGCCTTCAGTTCATCGGCCAACTTGGCAGCCCAAGCCAACGGCAGCGAGGCCTTGAGCGAAGACGACGACGCCGTGCGCCTGGAAGTGGGCGAGAGCTACAGCGTGCAAGTGCCCAACGCATCCATCACCTACTACGATTCGCAAAACAGCACCGAGACCATTACGCTTGCGCCATCTGGCAATGCCGTGTTCTTGCCGTTTGTAATGCGCTAACTCGCACAAAACGGTGAGGCGCAGCGTTCGCGCAAAGACAAACCAGGTTTTTTGAAAAAACCTGGTTTGTCTTTGCCTGCCCTAAACTTATCGCCAATATCCCAAATGAATCTGGGATATTTGGATAAAAAGCAACAGAGTTATGAATAAAACCACCGCCCTCAGCCATGCCGACGCCCAAACGGCCATCGCCATAATCCAGGCCGAAATAAGCAAACGCGGCAAGGCCGCTTCGATAGCCGTCGCCGACAGCCACGGCGAACTCATCGCCTTTTTGCGCATGGACGGCGCGAAGCTCAACACAATCAACATCGCCTGCAACAAAGCGTTTACGGCCAGCCGCGAACAAAAGCCCAGCCGCGAGGTCGGTCAGCGTGTGCGTGATCCGGAGAAGGGCCACGACATCAGCTATTTGGGCGACCCGCGCTATGTGGGCTGGGGCGGTGGCCTACCCGTGTTTGTGGAGGGCGTGTGCGCGGGCGCGGTAGCCGTGAGCGGACTTCCTGAATTAGAAGATATTGAGGTCTGTCAGCTTGGGGTGAATGCGATCAACGGATAGCGAACGTCCTTCGGCTTCGCTCAGGATGCAGATAAACGAATGAGTAAGACCACCGAGCGCACCTTCGCCAAAATTGCCGTGGCCCACTTTGGCCTGCCCGATGCACCGTTGCGCCTCATCCTGCATCGCGCCACCGCTATCTATCGCGTTGTGCATCCAGCCACCGGCCAGCAGTATGTGTTGCGGCTGCATCACCCCAGTCGCCATCCCATCGCCTGTGTTCAATCCGAGTTGGTCTACCTGAAAGCCATTTGCGACAACACCGACCTGCGGGTGCCTGAGCCAATGCCCACCACTGACGGGCAACGCTTGAGCGTGGTAACGCACGATGGCGAACAACGCTTTGCCGCGCTGTTCAAGTGGGTGCCCGGCAAACACAAACACAAGCTACTGGCGGTGAAAGACGCAACCCGCCTCGGCATTGCGTTGGGCAAGCTGCACGCCTTCACCGCTGGCTGGCAGCCGCCAGATAACTTTGTGCGCTGGGACTTCGCCGCCGAGGACGCGCTGGACTTGGAGAAGATCACACACAAATCAACAGGCCTGTCCTGTTTGTTAACTCAAGAGGATTTGCGCGATGTGGCGCAAGCCATCGCCTTTTCTCAGGCAATTATTGGCGCACTGCCCAACACCCCGCAAACCTACAGCCTCATCCACGCCGACGCCAACCTCAGCAACTTTCTGCATTTGCCCGACCAGGCCGCCATCCTGGATTTTGAGGTGTGTTCCTACGGCTACTTTCTGTATGACATTGGGAGGTTGGCGGAAGAGATGGAAGCTGATGCCGAAAAGCGCCAACGCCTCATTGAAGCACTGCTCGCTGGCTATGGACAACACCGTGCTTTGCCAACCGATGTCACCGCGCAGGTGCAAGCCTTCAGCCTGCTCAGTGTTTTGGACACGTTGGTTTGGCTATGCGATCAAAAAAGCACTGCCGCTCAGGTCTTCGCTCATCGCGATAAATTGCTGGGGCGTTTGCAGCAATTGTTGCGCAACTCGTCAATTGTGTGACTGCAATGCGTAGCACGAAATTAAGCGTTATGCCCTCGCAGAGCTATGCCTCAGAACCCCCGACAAAGGTTCATCAGAACCTTCCCAAAACCCCGCATGCACCGCCCGCGCCTCGTCGTCCAACTCAACCGATGGCCCGCTCACCGCAATCTCGCGTTGCGTGCGCGCAAACACATCTCGGCAGGCCAACACCAAATGCTCCGGCGAGGGGCCGACGATGTCGTATAAGCTCACTTCGCTGAGCGCGTAGACCACGCGCTGGATGCCGCTCCAGTGAATCGCCCCCGCGCACATGGCGCACGGCTCGGTGCTGGAGTACAGCGTGCAATGCGCAAGCTGCGCTGCGGTGTAGTGCTGGCTAGCCAGCCGCACCAAGTTGGTTTCGGCGTGGCCGGTGCAATCGCGCTCGGTCGTCACGGTGTTCTCGGCTTGCAGCAACACGCGCCCATCTTCATCCACCAGCACCGCCCCAAATGGGTGGTTGCCATGCTGGCGGGCCTGCCCCGCCACGGCAATCGCCAACCGAAGATGCGCAAGGTCCTGGTCTGTCATCGTTTTAACGCCTCCTCAACCGGGCTAACGCCATTCGGCGCAACCCAATACTGATCCGCCTGCACCTTAAACATCTCGGCATAGCGCCCACCCTGCGCCATCAGCGCATCGTGATTGCCGGACTCAATCACTTTGCCATGTTCCAGCACCAAAATCCGGTCTGCCATTTTGCAACTGGCTAAGCGATGCG
>JAYTNY010000740.1:0-9036 GCA_043748055.1 Roseobacter sp. | reverse complement strand
GACCAACGTGCCGCCCAACAAGCGCAACGTGGGCATGGTTTTCCAAAGCTATGCGCTGTTCCCGCACATGAGCGTGAGCGACAACATTGCCTTTGGCCTAAAGATTGCCAAGCAGAGCAGCGGCGACATTAAGCAGCGCGTAGGTGAGATGTTGGCCTTGATTGGGCTGGAGAGCAAGGGCGGTAGCTACCCGCATCAGCTTTCGGGCGGGCAACAGCAGCGTGTGGCGTTGGCGCGGGCCATCGCCATTAAGCCCACGGTGTTACTGCTGGACGAGCCTTTGTCTGCGTTGGACGCCAAGATTCGGGTGAGCCTGCGCGAAGAGATTCGCGCCATTCAAAAGCGGCTGAACATTACGACCATTTATGTGACGCACGATCAGGAAGAGGCGCTCTCGCTATCCGACCGGGTGGTGGTGATGAACGCGGGCAATATCGAGCAGGTGGGCACACCGTTTGAGATTTATAACTTTCCGGCCACGCCGTTTGTGGCCTCGTTTGTGGGCACACTCAACCAGATTAAGGCGATGGTGCGCGATGCGAACACGATTGCCATCGAAGGGCAAGCTGTGTCCGTTACGCAGCCCATCAACCGTAAAGCGGGCGATGCAGTGGCGGTGGCGATTCGGCCCGAGATGATTTCGTTGGGTGAGGTGGCGGGTAGCAATCAGCTTAAGGCCAACGTGGCCGATGTGACGTTTTTGGGCAGCATTGTGCGGGTGCAGTTCCAAGTGCGCGAGACCAAGCTGGACATGGATGTGTTCAACAACCCCAACCTGGCCTTGCCCAAAGTAGGCAGCGAGGTGACGGTGAGCTTTTCGCCAGAAGCGGTGAGGGTGTTGTAGGCGGAACCCCGACCCCGCAGTTAGTCAATTGTGACGAGTCGAGAAAGTTATAGATAAACTCGACGACTCCCCTTTAGGGCAATGGCATTGAATTAGACATAAGCGCGTGATGGAGGCCGAGGCTTTAGCCGGTTAGTGACTTGCCGCGTGCCGTAATTTGCAGCACAAGCTACTAACCGCCTAAAGGCTCGACCTCCGAGTTTCGCCTTAATTCAATGCCATTGCCCTTTAGGGGTCGGGGGTTTTTCGTGCGCCGTAAAATGACCTCGGTCGAAAAGACATTGCTTCAAAGTAAGGAGGAGTTACGTTGAACAGCAAACAAACTTGGATTCGATTCGCCAACCTCGTGTTCGCCGCTGCGTTGATTGTGGGTTGTGGCGCAAGACCCGCAGCAGCGCCATCGGCCCCTAAAGCGCAAGAACCAACCAGCACACCCGCACCGGCAACCAATGCCAGCGAGATTACGAAAGGCGGCACGCTGACGATGGGCGCGGTGGAGGAGCCGGATACGATGAACCCGTATCTGACCCAACTGGCGATTACGAGCGATGTGTTGACCGCTGTGATGGAGGGCCTGCTGACTTACAACGACAAAGGCGAGTTGGTGCCGCAGTTGGCCGAGTCGTACGCTGTCTCGGAGGATGGCCTGACCTACACGTTTAAGCTGCGCAAAGGGGTGATATGGCACGACGGCAAACCGTTTACGGCTGCCGATGTGAAGGCGACCTGGCAGATCATCATGAACCCCGATTTTGCGGCGTGGCAGACGCTGGGTTGGGACAAGATCACAGACATCGAAACACCCGATGATTTGACGGTGGTGATGAAGACGACGGAGAAGTATGCCCCGTTTCTGGCCTATGTTGGCACGGGCGCCATCAGCCCCAAACACAAAATTGATTTGGGCTGGGAGAAATTTAAGCAGGAGTTTGGCCGCAGCGTGGTGGGCACCGGGCCGTATAAGTTTGTGAAGTGGGAGAGCGGCCAATTTATCGAAATTGCGAAGAACACCGAGTACTGGGGTGGCGTGCCCAATCTGGATTCGATCAAGCTCAAGATTATTCCTGATAGCAACACACGCATGGTGCAACTGGGCACGGGCGAGGTGCAGGTGGTGGATGGCCTGAGCGCCAACCAATATGAAGAAGCGAAGAAGCTGCCCAACACACAGGTTATTTTGACGACGGGCCGAGGGTGGAATCACCTCGATCTGAAGTTTGTAGATTTCATCATGGACACGCGCGTGCGGCAGGCGTTGGATTACGCCACACCGCGCCAGCAGATTGTGGACTCACTGTTGAACGGGCTGGGGGATGTGGCTGTGGCGGATATTTCACCGATCTCGCCATTTTTTAACCCCGAAGTGACGGCCCGTGCGTATGACCTGGACAAAGCGGCCAAGCTGATGGAAGAAGCCGGGCTGAAGAAAAACGTGGCGGGCTTTTTGGAGAAGGACGGCAAGCAGTTTGATCTCGAATACTGGATTATTTCTGGCGAGCAACAGGGCAAACGCGTGCAGCAAGTGATTGCTGCTAGTTGGCGCAAGCTCGGTGTCAATGTCACCGAGCATGAGGAAGACATCAGCAGCATCTTCGGCCCCAACGGCTACCAGTTCAACAAGAAAATGACGGCGGGCATGTATTCCTGGTTCAACGGCAACGACCCCGACGACATGTTCTACTGGCACTCGTCGCAAATCCCCAAAGAGCCGACCGGCAGCGGCGGCAACACGGTGGGTTACTTCAATCAATTTAGTTTTCAGAAAGAGATTGATGACCTGACCGCCGCTGCGGCACAAGAAGTAGACGTGGCTAAGCGCAAGGCATTGCACTTCAAGATTCAAGAATTGCTACAAAAAGAAGTGCCGGTTATCTTTTTGTATTGGGCCAAGAACATTGCCGTTGCGCCCAAGAACCTGGCGAACTTCAAGCCCAACCCGTTCAACTACATCATGTGGAACGTGAAGGATTGGGGCTTTACCAAGTGACGAGTGACGAGCGTCGAGTTGCTAACTCGGACATTCGTCACTCGTCACTCGTCACTCGTCACTCGTCACTCGTCATTGTGCGCACTTACCTCACCCGCCGCCTGCTGCAAGCTGTGCCGTTGCTCATTGGGCTAGCGGTAATCTCGTTTTTGTTTATGCAGGCCATGCCGGGCGGGCCAGAGACTATGCTGGCCCGCAACAGCCGCATGAGCGCCGAGCAACTGGCCGTGGTGCGGCGCAGCATGGGTATAGACCAGCCCGTAATTGTGCAATTGGGCAAGTGGCTATTGAACTTGGTACAGGGTGATCTGGGCCTCTCGTTCAAGGAATTTCGGCCCGTCGTCACCATCATCGGCGAACGCATTTTGCCAACGCTGCGGTTGGTGGGTGTGGCACTCGGCATGTCGCTGGTGTTGGCGGTGTTGATTGGGCTGCTCTCGGCGGTGAAACGCTATTCGGCGTTTGATTACGCCGTGACGGCGCTCTCTTACATCGGCCTGGCCATGCCGGTGTTCTGGGTGGCCCTCATGCTGCAATTGCTGTTTGCGTTGTATCTGGGTTGGCTGCCCAGCGCCGACATGAACAGCGGTGAGGGTGGCTTTGGCAACTCGCTGTGGCACCTCATCTTGCCCGCTACCACGCTGGCCATTGGCACCATTGCCAGTTGGAGCCGCTATGTACGCGGCTCGATGATTGAAATTCTGAGCCAGGATTTTGTGCGCACGGCGCGGGCCAAAGGCTTGGCCCAAACCCAAACCGTGCTGCGCCACGCCTTCCGCAACGCACTTATTCCGTTTGTCACCGTCGTTGCGCTAGACCTGCCGTTTTACCTAACAGGCACGGTGCTGGTGGAGAGCGTCTTCAACTGGCCGGGGCTGGGCGGGCTGTTCTTCACCTCGCTGCGCTCACGAGATTACCCCGTGCTCATGGGGTTGCTGGCTTATTCGGCTGTCCTCATCATCGCCTTTAATCTGATTGCGGATTTGTTGTATGCGTGGCTGGACCCGCGCATTAAATACAAGTGAGTGAGGACGGGTTAACCTTTAGCCGGTCTAGTTGATCGGCACAGTTAGCCCTACCTTCACGCGATCCATGACGACGATCCATGACGACAATGGTGCGGAACCACTTCACCTCTTTGTTCTCGTAGAAGAGGCGATGGGCGAGGGCTGGATCGCATTCGGTTGCTCGTGTCAGGCCCATTCGCCAATGCCACCTAAAAGTTTTTAACAAAGGACAAAACAATGACCGACTCGATACGCGATTTGCTCAACTCAGTTGCCGACCGCGCAGCAACCTATTCAGAAACCCTCGACCAACGTGGGGTTGCGCCCTCGGCTGAAGCGCTGGCACGACTGAGCGAATTGGATGAAGCCCTACCGGACTCGCCCACTGCACCAGAAGACGTGCTTGCGCTGTTGGATGACATTGGTTCACCGGCTACGGTCGCTACAACTGGCAGACGCTACTTTGGCTTTGTTACCGGTGGCGTGTTGCCGGCTGCCCTGGCCGCCAATTGGATGGCGGGCGCGTGGGATCAAAATTCCTCGTCACGCATCGCTTCCCCAATTACAGTTAAAACCGAAGAAGTAGCGATGGGCTGGCTGCTGGATGTGCTGAAACTACCCCCAACGGCTGCTGCTGCATTTGTGACCGGCGCGACCATGGCTAACTTCACCGCTTTGGCCGCCGCACGCCACGCGGTTTTAGCAAAGGTCGGCTGGGATGTTGAATCTGATGGATTGTTTGGTGCGCCGCCGATTCACGTAGTGGTGGGCGAAGAAGCCCATTCCACCTTATTTCGCAGCTTGAGCCTGTTGGGATTCGGTCACCAACGGGTGACCAAGGTTCCGGTGGATAGCCAGGGGCGGATGCGCGCGGACGCGCTGCCAAAACTCTCCGGGCCAACCATCGTCTGCACGCAAGCTGGCAACGTGAATAGCGGCGCAGTTGACCCCATTGCCGAAATTTGCCAACACGCCCATGCGGCAAATGCCTGGGTGCATGTGGATGGCGCGTTTGGCTTATGGGCGAGCGCCTCACCTGCGCGGGCTTATTTGACCCACGGCGTAGACCAAGCCGACTCATGGGCCACCGACGCGCACAAGTGGCTCAACGTTCCTTATGATTCAGGGCTGGCCTTTGTGCGTGACCCCGAAGCCTTACGAGCCGCGCTGCGTTTGACGGCGGCGTATTTGCCTCAAAGCGATACGCGCGAACCTTCGCAGTTCACCCCAGAACTCTCACGGCGGGCGCGCAGCCTTGAGGTGTGGGCCGCATTGCGTTCGCTGGGGCGATCGGGCTTGGCGGATTTGATTGAGCGCAACTGCCGTTTTGCAACTCGCTTTGCCGAAGGGTTGCGTGCAGCCGGGTATGCCATTTTGAACGAGGTGGTCCTCAACCAAGTGGTCGTCAGCTTTGGCGATGCCGACACCACCAAACGGGTGATGACGGGCATCCAGCAAGAGGGAACCTGCTGGTGCGGCCCGACCGTTTGGAAAGGGCAGAGCGCCATGCGCATCAGTGTGTCATCTTGGGCCACCACCGCAGCCGATGTGGAACAAAGTTTGGCGGCTATGCTGCGGGTAGCGGGGGCAGCGTGATCTTGCGCAACGCTTCTTTCACGCCTCTGGTACAAACATCTGCTCGATGCGCTTGCCAAATAGCTTAGCAAGTTTGAACGCCAGTGGCAGGCTGGGGTCATATTTGCCGGTCTCGATGGCGTTGATGGTTTGGCGTGAGACAGAGAGCTTGTCGGCCAGGTCTTGTTGGCTCCAGCCTTTCTCTGCCCGCAGGTCGCGCACGGTGTTAGTCACCGCTGCCGCCAGAGTGCCAGTGCCGCCGGGCCAGTGCATGCCCAATGACCCACAGCACTGCCATGAGCGGCCACACCGCGAACCACGAGATGTGTGGAAAGCCAACGATCTCTAAAAAGCCATAGCCAAAGGTGATGAAGGCCGTGCCTACGAATGCGAGTGCCAGCGAATCAAGCTGAATGCGCTTTTCCAATTCGTCCATGCGACGAAAGAAACGCAAGGCAGCCAACATGATGAACACCGTAGCGACCATGGGCAGCAGCGCAATGACAACGCGCAATGGGGTGGGTGAGCCAACGCCAATGGCCCGCAAAGTGACAATGCTGAAGACAAGCAACACGGTGTATAAGGCCAATGCGCCAGCCACTTCCAGCAGGTATTGTTTTTTAGATTTGCTCACGGGTTAGCCTTTTTGATTGGTGCGCAACGCCCTAAACATTTGCGGCCATGCCGTGGCGCAAACGACAAAAATAGGAGCCATATTCATGAGAAGGTGGCTTTGGCCCGATGTGACAGCCCACTTGTATTTCATTTCATAAACTCCTGTGTAAAGTTTGCTTTACACGCACACGATAGCAAGAACAAAAAAAATGTCAAGTGTCCTTTACATCTATTTTGGAATTGCTCGGAGCGATTTCGCTGTAGTCAGCACGCGCTCCGAGCAATAACCTGCTGAGAACATTTGATCGAATGCAACCGTATAATCTTGCGCAATGCCAAACCCAGCAACCGAAAAACTCCTAAAAATCCTGCGGCTCGAAGCGCAGACTAACTATGCCGATAAGGCCGTGACGCGTGGCTTGGCCTCGTTCTCGGCGGCGTGGCTGACCGATGCGGCCCGCAACGCCATTGACACGGCTTGGGCCGAAGACGTGGCGCAAGCCATGCGCGACTACACCGCCAACACCGACACGGCGCAACGGCGTGTTTCGCTGGATGGGTTGATTGCGCGGCTGAGGAACCCGGAGAGCTCGGCTGCCGCAAAGCAGGCGCGGAGACAGGAGACAGGAGACAGAAGTCAGAAGTCAGAAGTTAGTGCAAGTGACGAAGTAGTTGCGCCGTGGGAAGAAGCGGTTGCCGTGGCTCCAGCACAAGCCCCATCAGCCGAGATACAAAACGCAAAACGCAAGACGCAAGATGCCAAACCTGAGCCACGCCCCCAACGCCCCATCTCCAATCCCCAATCCCCAGTCACTACTTATCGCCCCTCTCAACCTGAAGGCCGCACGCCAATAAAACCCAGCGCCTACACCCCGCCGCCGGGCATGGGGCTGGATGCGCCCGTGACCAAGATCAGCGGCATTGGCGACTTTAACGCGCAGAAGTTGGAGAAGTTGGGCGTGCAGACGATTCAGGATTTGCTGTATTTCTTCCCGACGCGCTACGACGATTACAGCGCGCTGAAAACGATTGGGCAGTTGGAGTATGGCGAGCAGGTGACGATTCTTGGCAAGGTCGCCAGCACGCGCCGCCAACGATTAAAGACCGGCGCATTTATTTTTCGCGCCATCATTGAAGATGCCAGCGGCATGATCGAGTGCTCGTGGTTTACAACGGATCGCTTTGTAGATTCGTTGGCCAAGAATTTTGCTGAGGGGCACGAGGTTGTTATCAGTGGCAAGGTGAACGAGTACATGGGTCGCCTCGTTTTTCAGCAGCCCACCCACGAGCCTGCCGAGCGCGAGTGGATCACCGGCGGCAACATTGTGCCGGTGTACAAGCTGACGGAGGGTTTACAGCCGCTGTTGTTGCGCCGCGTGATGAAGCGCGTGTGCGAATACTGGAGCCAGCGCGTGCCGGAATATTTGCCGGAGGGCGTGAAGCGCAGCGCAAACTTGATGAACATCAACGAGGCACTGCGCGAGATTCACTTCCCCAAAGACACCCGCACACAAGAACAGGCGCGCCGCCGGCTAGCGTTTGATGAATTATTTGTGCTGCAAGTGGCGATTCAGCAGCAGCGCATGGCCTGGCGCGGCGAACCGGCGCAGGCGCTGCGCATTGGCGAGCCAACGGTGGACCGGCTGATGAGCGCCATGCCGTTCAAGCTGACGGGTGCGCAGCAACGCGCGGTTCGGCGCGTGCACGAGGACTTGCGCAAGCCATATGCCATGCACCGCTTGTTGCAGGGCGATGTGGGCGCGGGCAAGACGGCGGTGGCCGCTGTGGCGATGGCCGCTGTGGCGGGCGCAGGTGCGCAAAGCGCGTTGATGGCCCCGACTGAAATCTTGGCCGAGCAACACTTTAAGAGCCTGGGCAAGTTATTTGGTGCGATGGGCGATGTGGTTGAAGGTGAAGGCTATGCCAAACCGAAACCCATCAGCATGGCCCTGCTGACCGGCAGCACGAAGGCCGCCGAGCGCAAGCAGATTTACGCGGGGTTGAGCGATGGCAGCATTCATGTGATTATCGGCACGCACGCCTTGATACAGGACGCGGTGGACTTTAAGAATTTGGGCTTTGTGTGTATTGACGAGCAACATAGATTTGGGGTGCAGCAGCGCACGGCCTTGCGGCAGAAGGGCAAAGCCTTTAGCCCACACACACTGGTGATGACGGCCACGCCGATCCCGCGCACGCTGGCGCTGACGATGTATGGCGATTTGGACAACACGATTTTGGATGAGATGCCGCCGGGTCGGCAGCCGATTACCACGCACTGGTTTACGCCCGCCGAGCGCGAGCGGGCGTATGCGTTTGTGCGCAGCCAAGTGGAGGCCGGGCAACAGGTGTTTGTGATTTGCCCGTTGGTGGAAGAGAGCGACAAGATTGAGGCGAAGGCCGCTGTTGAGGAACATGCGCGCTTGCAAAAAGACATCTTCCCCAAATATAAGCTGGGCCTGCTGCATGGCCGCATGAAGGGCGCGGAGAAAGACGAGGTGATGAGCGCTTTTGGCCGCAACGAGTATCAGATTTTGGTGAGCACCAGTGTGGTGGAGGTGGGCATTGATGTGCCGAACGCGACGGTGATGATGATTGAGGGCGCGAATCGGTTTGGCTTGTCGCAGCTTCATCAGTTTCGCGGGCGTGTAGGCCGAGGTGAACACGCCAGCTATTGTTTGCTGATTGCCGACAGCACGAGTGATGTGAGCGACGAACGCTTGCAAGCCATTGTTAGCACGCAAGACGGCTTTAAGCTGGCCGAGAAGGACTTGGAGATTCGCGGCCCCGGCGAGTTCTTTGGCACCAAACAAAGCGGCGACCCCGAATTAAAACTGGTGAACTTTAGGGACAAGGATTTGCTGGAGAAAGCGCGCGATCAGGCCGAGCGCATTGCCGAAGCCGACCCACAGTTGGCCGCACCGGAGCATGGGATGCTGGCACAGAAGGTGGGAGCGTTTTGGGCGGTGCGGGATGAGAGTAAGGGAGATGCGAGTTAACTTTGAACA
>JAYTNY010000739.1:0-2311 GCA_043748055.1 Roseobacter sp. | reverse complement strand
GCCGTAGACCTCGTCCATTGATGAGAGCAGGTCTTGCAGCCCGCTCACTTGCTCACTGATGCTGTCGCGCAGCCGTTGGGTCTTGCTGCTGTTCACATCGCCTGCATCAATCAACAATACCTGTGAATACACCGTGCCCAACGACGTCAGCGTGTTCTCCAACTGCAAGTCGGCTCGCTCCATCGTGTTGAAGAGTTTGTTGAGGTTGTCGAGTTGATCTTGCCGTCGGCCAATGGTGTCGCCGATCTCTTGGCGCAAGTTGGGGTCGGTGTTGCTGTTTAGGCGCTTGCGCAGTTGCTCGATGGATTCCAGCGCGTTCTTGCGGTCGCCCTGAATCACACTGTCGTTGCGAAAGCCATCTAAGCGCGTCGCCAGCGAGTAGATGCGATGCACCCACTCGTCCACCTGGTTCGCCACATCCTGCACCCGCCCACGCGAGGCCGTATCGCCAAAGCGGTTCACAGCGTTGTCTATGCGCTCGCGGTAGGCGATGGCCTGGGCAATATTGGTACGCAGGCTGGGGTTTGTAATGCGGCCCACATCAAACTGCTCACGAAACATCTGCGAGACGGCTTGCTCGCCTGCGCGTTTGCTGAAGACGTTGGCACCCACCACGCCCAACCACAGCGGCACGATGCCCGCCAGCCAGGCCGCAGCGGGCACATTAAATGGTGCAGAACCCAGCACTGGAATCTGCACGCCCAACCCCACCAACACAATGCCCGTCCCCACAATGATGGCGCTGGGGATGCTGAAAACGGCATTGCGAACAATGGCACCGAGGGCGCGTTGGCGAATGTCGTTCATGCGGGAAGTGATTGGTGATTAGAGATTGGTGATTACGCAGCCTCGCGCGAGTCACCAATCCCTAATCACTAACCCCCAATCACTAATTCACACCTAGCCGCCGCTTGCGTTCTTCCAACTGCGCGTCCAGTTCGCCACGGCCCAGCACGTCGTCCATTTGCGTGTCCAGATTTGTCGCGGCAATTTCGGCGCGGACGCTGGCTTGGTCTAGGCGGGTGCGAATGCCCTCGGCCATGCGGGCCACATCGGCATCGCCCGCACCTGCCAGGTCATCCAAAGACTTGATGGTCTTGTTGGTGATCTCTTTGGCCTTTGCCAAATCCAGCAAAGCGGCCATCTCCTCGCGCTGTTGGCGAATGGTGGTGAGCTTGGCTTGCAGCTTTAGGCGCGCATCTAACAGGCTCTTGTATTCTTTCTCCTGGCGCTCAAGCTGACCGGCATAGGTATCCAGCAAACTCTTGCTGGAGTTGTATTTGGCCTGGGCTGCGCGGGCCAAGTCTTCTTTGCCCTGGCTCACGAACAGATCAATGTTGCGATCCAGCTCGGCCACCTGCTTGGAATAATCATCGCGCTTGCGCTGAATGGTTTTGACTTGGCCGCCCACCGTGGCGGCGGCATCCTCCAGCGCATCCAGGTTGTTGTCCACATCGCGGATATATTGGTCGATCACGGCCATGCTGTTGGCCTTCAGGGCGTTGTCTACCAGCGAGTGCAGATTGGCTTGAATCAGCGTGCTCACTTTTTCGAGTAATGAAGCCATAAAAACTTAGTCCCTCCAGAATGAATGAGGCCAACTGCGGCCTGTGTGCTTTCTTGTCTACGCGGCTGGATTTTATTCGATTCGCGCCAAAATGACGTAGCAGGAGAGTTTGACGTTTGGCTGACAGTTTTGGAGAGTGGAAAAGATGGGGAGATGATGGGATAAAGGGATAAGGAGATGATGGAAAAACCTCATCTCCTCGTCCCATCATCTCCTAACCCCTTCCTCACCTCAAACGGATCCACTGCGATTACTTGATGCGCGAATACGTCTAGCGCGCCGACATCGGATGAGAGCATGGCAGGTGAGCCACGATCTACGATGCGGGCAATGACGGGGAAGCCGTGCCAGGTTTCTTCTGAGATGAGGGGATGGGGAGATGAGGGGAAGAGCGGCGGCATCATCACGCCGACGTTGAATGCGCCAGTGCCAGTTTTCTCGATGAGGTTGTGCAGCGTGTCACACAGTGCATCGGCCAGTTGTTCATCGAAGGCTTGCCCAATCACCCAAGTGTCTTTGGCGCGCAACGCGGTGAGGTAGAGCAGACCAGGCAGGCCCGCAGATTGAAACGCCAAGCCTACGTCTTGATGCGCGCCGAGCACATCCTCAAAATAGTTGGCCCCAAACTGATGTTGGTAGGCCAGCGCAGCGCGGCGCAGTTGTTCGATGCGGCCATAGTGCATATCGCGGGCCAGCGCCAGTTGCGCGTGCGCATGCGGGATGCTGGCCCCGCCCTTCAGGCCG
>JAYTNY010000738.1:0-9432 GCA_043748055.1 Roseobacter sp. | reverse complement strand
GCTAGAACCCAGTCGGCGTAGGCCGACTTCGCTTTGCGATTCTCATCGCCGTTGCCGCGACTTCAGTCGCCAGGCAGGACTTTGCAGGAGCCAGACCCTGTGGAGACGTGGGTTTGACGATTGCCCGCCATCACCTTAACCTTGCAACTGCATGGCAAGGCGCACCACTTCATCAGACCTTCACGAGCGACACGAGCATCAAGCAGCGCAGTTCTCCAAACTGCTGGCCGACGCGTTGCACACCCTGCGCATCACCCACCGCGAGCTGGCCGCTGCGTTGGGCGTAACTGTGGCCGCCGTAGATTCTTGGACGAGCACAGCCGCGCCGCGCATTCCTGGCCCAGCCAATTTGGCGCGGCTGTACGCCTTGTTAGACCAGCATGACCCCGGCATTAGCCAGCCCTTGCGCCGCGTGCTCAATGGCCCATCCGCAAGTGCCGCCGCGCCAGCCCTCTTCAACGCCGACTCAGCAACAGCCCAACACAACTTGCCCACGCCGCTCACCCGTTGCATTGGGCGCGAGCGCGAACTGGCCGACATCGCCGCTTACTTCAGCGGGCATCGCGGCAGCACGCCCCAACGCCTGCTCAGCCTGATTGGCACAGGCGGCATCGGCAAGACGCGCCTGGCGCTGGAGGCCGGGCGGGCCTTGCGCAGCAGCTTTGCCGATGGGGTGTGGCTGGTGGAATTGGCCGCGCTCAGTGATCCAACGCTGGTTGTCAGCGCCGCCGCAAACGCCATCAAACTGCGGCCACAAGCCCACGCCGATGCAACAGAAGCATTAATTGACCGATTGCGTGACAAACGCACCTTGCTGATTTTTGATAACTGCGAGCATGTGGTGGATGCGTGCGCGGCACTGCTGGCGCGCCTGCTGAGTGCCTGCGCACAGGTATGTGTGCTGGCCACCAGCCGCGAAATGTTGCGGCTGGATGGCGAGACGGTTTGGCGCGTGCCATCGCTCTCGGTGGCTGCGCCAGGTGCGGTTGGGCCAGATGCCAAAGAGGCCTTGCGCCACCAAGCGGTGCAATTATTTGTGGATCGCGCCCGCACGGTAGAGCGCGAGTTTGCCCTGACCGACGACAACGCCAGCGTCATCACGCAAATCTGCCATCGCTTGGATGGCGTGCCGCTCGCCATCGAGTTGGCGGCAGCCAGCGTGCATCACCTGTCGGTGCAAAACATCGCCGCAAATTTGGATGACCGGTTTAACCTGCTGACGCGCGGCAGCCGTGCCGCATTGCCGCGCCAGCAAACGCTGCGGGCCACGTTGGATTGGAGCTACAGCCTGCTGAACGAGGCCGAGCGAGCGTTATTTGCACAGCTTGCCGTGTTTGCGGGTGGCGCAGACGAAGAACAAATTGTGGCGTTGTCTGCTGCGCTTGCGCTTTTGACACCAGCATCACAAGCACCAGAACACCTTGCCAAACAGTTGGCCCACACCTACGCCACACTGCGGGCGCTGGCCGATAAATCACTCATCAACAGCCAGCGCATGAACGGGGTGCTGCGCTTCAGCTTGCTGGAAAGCGTGCGCGACTATGCACGCGAGAAGTTGGCTGAGGCCCCTGCTGAGGCCCCTGCCCCTGATGGGTTGCAGCGCACCCGCGACGCACATGTAGCAGTCTTTACTCATTTGGCGCGCCAAGCCGAAACCGAGTTGACCGGGCCAAACCAGATTGTTTGGCTAGAGCGCCTGGAACGCGAGATGGACAACTTGCGCGCAGCGCTGGACAGTTGCGTGCGTTCGCAACAAGTTGCAGCCGGTTTGCAACTGGCAACGGCATTGGGCTGGTTCTGGAGTTTGAACGAGCATGAGCTGGAAGGCATCCGCTGGTTGGAGCAGTTGTTGGCAGCCGCAGATGCGGGCTTGCCTTCGGATGTGCGCGCACAGGCTTATTTCTTTGCTGGCTTTCTGCATTGGTATCTCGCCAATTACGCCGCCGCTATGCCGCATCTGCAAAACTGCATGGCGCTTTGGCAAGCGCCGCAGCATGTCATTCGTTTAACCTACGCCCAGGTGTTTTACACGCAGATGCAAGCGGCAGCGGGCCAAATCTCCAGCGCCGAAAGCATGGCGCGCATGGATGCGCATGCACAAATCTTTCGCGCAGCCCACGACGACTGGGGGCTAAGCATTGTGCTGGGGCGCGCGGGCAGCACGGCACTGGCCGAGAAAGATTTAGAGCGCGCCATGCGCTATTACGAAGAGGCGTATGCCGCTCGCCAACGCTCTGGCTTAATGCGCATGTGGGCCAGCTCGCTCAATAACCTGGGCTTTACAGCGCTGTGCCAATACGACTTTGACCGCGCCAAACAATTTTTGCAACAAGCCGTTGCTTTTGGCGAAAGATATAACCGCACCGAGTCCGTGCTGATGGCGCAGTGCAATTTGGGCCACATTCAGTTTTTGCAGGGCGATGCGCATGCGGCATTGGAGATTTTCAAAGCATGTGTTGTGCGCCACCAAGCGCTAGGCATCCGCGATCATCTTGTTGCGACGTTGGCAGGCATTGCCTATGCCAGTGCCGCGCTAGAGATTACGCCACGCTGTTGTGTTCTGTTTGGCGCAGTTTCGCGGCAGATGGAGGACTTTAGCATTCCGCTGTGGTGGAACGAGCGCGCCGAGTTAGATGCCGGTTTAGACAATTTAAAACACGGGTTGGATGGGCATACTTTTGCCACAGCCTGGGCGCAAGGCCAAGCCATGTCGTTAGCGCAGACGATTGAACTGGCATTGGGTTAGGCGCTTTTTGTAGGGTCTGGTTTCCCCTGTCTCTAAGATTACGCAATAGACCTCTTGCAAAAGTAGGGGCGTAGCATGCTACGCCCCTACGAGCGCCGCGCCAATAGACTTTTGCAAGTGGCCAAATATTACGCAACACAAAATAGCGGTACGTACAATTCACGAAACACACGGTTGGCAACCCAAACCCGCTACAGTTGTCAATCATGTTTTCGTCTTCATGCGCAAGTATTCCCCCGTAAACCGCGACGACCGCACCAGCCAATTTGCCACCGAATTGGCCTCGGCCTTGCACGAGCTGCGCATTACCCACCGCAAGCTGGCCCAGGCGTTGGGCGTAACGCTGGCCACTATAGATTCGTGGTGCCGCATGACAAACCCAAACATGCCCGGCGAGCAAAATCTGCAAAAACTGTGCAGTTGGCTGGATGAGTGCAACCCCGGCGCAGGCGCACGCTTGCTCGCCATCACCGGCTCAGGCGCTGGCCCATCCAACCAAAACCCAAACAGCAAAGCCCAAACACCCGCCGCAGTTTTGCGCGTGCCCGCCACAAGTTTTGTGGGGCGGGCGCAAGCGCTGCAAGACATCGCCGATTCGTTCACCGCAAACGGCACGCGCCTGCTCTCGCTGATTGGGCCGGGCGGCATTGGCAAGACGCGGCTGGCGAGCCAGGCCGCAACCGAGTTGATCGCTGAATTTGAAGGCGGCCTGTGGTGGGTGGCGCTGGACAACCTGAGCCACAGCGCAGATGCAGCCGCCTACGTTTGGCAAGCCATTGCCAGCGCCCTGCATGTGCAAGAAAGCAGCAGGCGGCCCTTGGCCGAGCAAGTGACTGCGCGCCTGCATCGCGCCCATGCCCTGCTTATTCTGGATAATTGCGAGCAGATTGTGGCGGCCTGCGCCGCAGTGGCCGCACGGTTGCTGCGCGAATGCCCCAAGCTGGCGATTTTGACCACCAGCCGCGAGCCGCTGCAACTGAGTCAGGAAATCGTCTACGACGTGCCAGCGCTGTCGTTGCCGCCCAACGAGAAGAACGTGCGCCGCACCCAGCTTACGCGCTTCGAGGCCACCCGCTTGTTTGTGGAGCGTGCGCTGTTTGCCCAACACGGCTTTGTGATTGCGGACAGTGATGCGACTCACATCACCCAAATTTGCCGCCGCTTAGACGGGCTGGCGCTGGCGATTGAGTTGGCGGCGGGGTGTTTGCCCCAACTCAACATTGAGCAAATTGCCAAAGGCCTGCAAGACCGCTTTGCGTTGCTGACGCGTGGCAGCAGCCTGGCCCCAGAGCGCCACCAAACCCTGCGCGCCACTATTACGTGGAGCTACGAGTTGCTTTCTGCAGAAGAGCGCGCTGTGTTTGCGCAGCTTGCCGTGTTTAGCGGTGGGCTAACTCTGATGGCAAGTTCATCTGTGATGGGGCTTGTAGAGACGCGCCATGGCGCGTCTCTACGAAACTTGACACTCAAGTCATTGTTGGTGATCGAAGAACGCAACCAGCGCGTGCGTTACCGCATGCTGGAGAGCATCCGCGAATTTGCGCGAGAGCAGTTGGCCGCACGCGAAGATGCGGCCCAGACCCATCAACGCCACGCCGAATATTTTGCGCAGCTAGCCGAGCAAGGCCAACGCGAATTAACTGGCGCAAAGCAAAGTGAATGGCTGAACACGCTGGACGCCGAGCAAGATAATTTTCGTGCAGCCTTGCAGTGGGCACGCAACAACGATGTGAGTAATGGCATGCGCCTATGCGCGGCGTTGTGGCCGTTCTGGCTGGTGCGCGGGTATCTCAGCGAAGGGCGGGCTTATTTGGATTGGGCGTTAAATGCGTTAAATATATTCAGCGAAGCAAAGACTGCGCCGGATGAATTACGCGCAGCGTTGTGGCATGGCACAGGTGCGCTGGCGCGGCAGCAGGTGGATTACACCGCAGCCCGCCAACACTACACGCAAGCCATCGCGCTGTATCGCCAGCTCAACCAGCCGTTGGCATTGGCGCAGGCACTCAATGAATTGGGCATCGTCGCCACCGCGCAAGGCGAACCGGCACAGGCCCAAATGCTTTACCAAGAAAGCCTGAACCTGAGCGATCAATATGACGATGCCCGCACCGCCGCTGCGGCCATGTTTGGGTTGGGCTTGCTGGCCTATGAGCGCACCGCACCGCAGCAGGGTGCTGGCCCAAATTCGTTTGCCCTGGTCCAAAATTATTTGCAAGCCAGCGCCCAAGCTGCCAAAGATTGCGGCGACGATGTCATTTTGCTGCGTGCCTTTAACGGCCTGGGCGAGTTAGCGCGCGCCCAAAACAAGCTGGACGTGGCGCAGACGCACTACCAGGAAAGCCTGCGCCTGAGCCAACACCTGGGCCATAAATGGGGGCAAGCTGCGGCCTTGCACAACCTGGGCTATGTGCGCAAAAGCCTGGGTGATATAGCGCTCTCGCTGGTGCATTTTCGAGAGAGCCTGAGCGTATACCGCGAGTTGGATGAAGAGCGCGGCATTGCCGAATGTTTGGTTGGCATCGCCAGCGTGGTGGTGGAGCGCAATGAGGTTGAAGAGGTTGAAACGGCACAACATTTGCTCATGGCTGCCCAGCTCATTTTGCACAAGCTGGGCGCACGGCTTACGGCCACAGAGCAAGCCGAGTTTGACCGTGCGGCGATGCGTGCGAAATTGAGCACAGCACGGCCTCTGTCCGAAAAAGCGCAGGCCGATTGGATTGAGCGGACGATTGAGATTGCCAACGCCTGCTGAGCGGCCCCATAAAATTCAGCTACATGAGGAAGAAAGCCATCACGCTCACTGCTGCCAATGCTAGTTTCGAGGATCAACTGCGCCTCGCGCTCAAACACCTGCACAGCCCAAACTGGCTGGGCCAGCATTCGCCGCTGGCCGCACCCTATTTTTTGCTGTCGTTGCGCAAGTTATCTGTTCAAGATTGGGATAGCACCCTTAAACGCGGTGAGGCGTTACAAGCCGCGCTGATTGAAAACGCGCAAGCCTTGTGGGGCAGCGCTGTGCCACGCGATGGCGTACTGGCGTTGGCAACCCGCCAACGTGATGACAGCGACGCGTATCACGCCCTCATCCTCGACCTCAATTACGTTCACACATTTGCGCCCGCGCCGTTGCTAAGACGCTACGCCCACGAGATTCCCCAGTCGGTCATTTACAACGATGTGCTGCACATCAGCCGCGCCAGCCACGACCGGCATTTACAAGCCGCTGTGCAACGGCTGGCTCAACAAGTGCTATCGCGCGCGCACCCCGCGCTGCACGAAGAACCCGTGAGTGCGCCGACAGTTTTGATTCACCGCGATGAAGATTTAGGGCGGTGTGTGGCGGCATTGCGGGCAGGGCAATCGGTCAACATCGTTGGCGCAACTGGGGTGGGCAAAACGGCATTGGGCGCGGCGATTGCGCAACACTGGGCGCGTGGCCCAGTGTGCTGGGTTACTTTTCGGCCCGGCCTAAACACTCACCTGCACAGCCTGCTTATGATGCTGGCGCACTTTCTGCAACGGCACTTGGCAAGTGCGCATCCGGCTGCTGGCTCGTCTGCGTTATGGGCGCAGTGGGTGGCCAATGGCGCAACCGCCCGCGACGACAAACACGCTGCGGCCCTGGCATTGGCCCTGCTGCAAGACGATTTGGCGACGCTGAAACGCAACGGGCAAACGCCGTTGTTGTGCTTCGACGATGCCGACGTGTTGCTGCAAGCCGATGCCGAATGCGAACGGGTGCGCGCTTTTTTGGATGCACTGCGCAGCCTAAACACAGCGCCCATGCTGTTGATGGGGCAGCGCGCCGTCATGAGTGCCGATGTGGATTGCGGCTTGGGCAACCTGAGCAAGCCGCACGCCCAAGCCCTGCTGCAAACTTTTGGGGCAACTACAGACGAACCCACCCTGACCCGCACCCACGATGCCACCGGCGGCAACCCGCGCCTGCTGGGGTTGCTGCGCCAAGCTGGGGCAACTGTGTCCGAGGCATTGGCCCAACTGCCCGCACGGCCCAGCCTGCCGCTGTTGTTGGGCCGTGCATTGGCGCGCTTACCGGCTAACCAACAAAACATCGTAAAAACGCTGGCTGTGTTTAGCAAGCCTGCGCCGCTAGACCTGTTTGGCGCACAGCAGGAAATTGTGAAACAGCTTGCCGTGCAAGGCTGGCTGGAGATGCGCGAGTCGCATTCAGTGGGTCTGGCATCGGTCGTTCGTGAGCTGGTTGCCAAATCGCTTTCGCCCCAACAACAGCAATACTTGCATGGCTTTGCAGCACAAACATTTGCCGCACGCGGCGAGGCGACACTGGCCGCGAGCCACTATGTGGATGCGGGCGAATACGAAGCCGCAATATTGATTTGGTTGCCACAAGCCGAGCGCGAGATGCAGTGCGGCAACGCCGGGCTGGCCCAAGCTGTGTTTGCGCGCATCCCTGTCGCGCGTTTATCAAAATCGTTTGCCGATCAGCTTGCGACGATCCAGGCGCGGCTGCACCGGGCGCAAGGCCAGCCCAACGAGCTGGTTGCGTTGGTTGTGCCGCTGCGCGAAGAACCGCTGACCGATTTTTTGCAGCAGCTAGGTTGGGCGCACGAGCAATTGGGGCAATTAGAGCCTGCGCTAGAAGCCTATGCCCGCAGCCAGCGCACAGTGGAAAAGCTGATGGGCAAGACAGTGAGCTTGGCCGCCAGCCGTGCGCGTTTGGCCTTGCGTCAGCGCGACATGGGCGCAGCAAAACAAGAAGCCGTACGCGCCGCCTACGAAGCCGAGCGCGTTCAGGGCATCGTGAGCGATGAGGCAGGTGAACCCGATGCCGCGCAGGCGCATTTTTTGCGGGCGCTGGCCCATGCCGAGGCGCTCAGCGATCTCAATGCGATAGCCCTCACCTGCAACAGTTTGGGTGTGGTGGCCGGGCGGCGCGGGGATGGGGCTGCTGCCGGGGTTTGGCTGACGCGTGCGGCGCAGGGCTTTGAGGAGCTAGGCAACCGCCTGCAAGCCGAAATCGTGCGCTCGAACTTGACCGCGCTGCTCACCTCATCCGGCCAACACGCCGAAGCGGTGCGCGTGGGTGCGCAAGCGTTGGCCTTCTTCCAAAAGATGGGCCATGCACAGTTCATCGCGTCCACGGCGGCGTCGCTGGCTGAATCGTGCGTGGCCCTCGGTGATTTTGACGCGGCGCAGCACTATGCCCATCTCGTTATCGCGCAAGAAGAGACGCAGTTTGTGCCGTATGGCCTGTATACGCTGGGCGATGTGAAGCAGGCAGAGGGAAATTTGCCCGAGGCCCGCGACTTATTCCAGCGTTCGCTGGAGATGGCGCGGGGCAACAAAGATGTGTATATGCAAGCGTATGCGCTGCGCAAGCTGGGGCAAGTGGGCGTGGCGTTGGGGGAAACAGAAGCGGGCCATACTCAGTTAGAGATGGCCCGCGAGTTGTTTGTGGCGCAAGGCATGCTGCGTGAGGCAGAAATGACTTTAGCAGCAAGGTAGCCGCACGGCTTTAGCCTGCGCCAAATATATGAGTGACCCTGTCGAGAGCCATGATTTTGCCCGTTGTTACTCGTATAGGGGCGCAGTCTAAAGCCTGCGGCTACCAGCGATCATCGCGTTTTGCTAACGCCTCCACTCCTATTTGCTGCTAAAGTTGTTCGTTCACGGCGATGATCTCGAAGGTGCCAAAAGCCTCGGCGTGGCAGATGCCGGAACTGATGCGCACATACAGAGGCTGTGGGCCGTACACCACAGACGCGCTGCTTAGGTAGATTTGGACGCTGCGGATTTTGCCGCGCACTTCATACACGCGTTCAAAGTCCGACGCTTTCGCCTGCACCACAATGACATATTCTCCGGTGGGCGATTCGCAGTAGGGCGGTGGCTCGAAATCAAACTGAGCAATTGGCTCACGCTCGTGTGCGGTCTGTTCGACCTTGAACGTGACCAGGTCTGCGTGGCCTTCAGAACACGAGAGATGATCTTTTGCCAAACCGCTGGCAACGCTGCCATGCCCCCACCCCGCTGGGCACGGTGTTGATTGAGGTTGCATCTGCGCACGTGACACCGCTCCCGTAGTGAACAAAGTTGCAAGCAAGTAAACGATAAGTGTTGTGGTTCTGATTGTCTTAAAAAGCATGTGTTCCTCCCTGGCAATCTGTCGGCATTGTGGCATGGGCCTGCATGGGGGTGTAACCAAGCAGACGGTAAGCATGCCTCACATTTTGGGGTGCATGCCTCATTCTCCCCAGAATTTAAGCGGTCTCGGTACGTATATGCGTAACTGCGTCATTCTGAGCATTCCGATGCGAAGAATCCCTGCGTTGATCCAATCTTGAGTGACTGCAACGTAGAGATGCTTCGTCGCAGACTCCTCAGCATGACTGTGTTACGCGCCAATGACTGCGTTGTGTTGCACGCCAACTCGTCGAGATGTGTGGCCGAGTCTTTTAAGAAACGCCTTCTGAGGCAGACCCACTCGAATATGAGGCATCGAACGCGTTAAGGTTTCGTAGCATGCAGCGCGCTCTTATTGGCTTATCACAGGAGGATTTGCATGAAACACGTTCACACATCTACACAAGCATCGCACAAATTCGTTCATATTTTTATCGTTCTCGCCGTCTTGATTAGCGCCATACCGATGTCGCTGCGCACCCAATCGGCCCACGCCCTGGTGCAACGCTGCGACCCGG
>JAYTNY010000737.1:0-1997 GCA_043748055.1 Roseobacter sp. | reverse complement strand
CCCAAGAAAATAAACATCACATCGCGGTTGGTTGCGCCCACGGCTTTCATCAAGCCAATCTCACGAGATCGTTCGTAGATGGCCATGATCATAGTGTTGGCGATGCCAAATGCTGCCACCAGCAATGCCACCGCGCCAATGCCGCCCAACACCGCCTGAATGATGCGAAAGAACCCCGTGATTTGCCGCAAAATAGCAAACGGCGATTGCACCTGATAGCCCTGTTCGCTCAAATAGCGCTCAATGCGTTGTGCGTCTTCGGGTGTGTTCACCCGCATCACCAGTTGTTGGAAGCCGTCGCGCTGCACGTTGGGGCGTTGTCCGCTCAGCCAGGTGGTCATTTCGATGGCATCTCGTAAGGGCAAGTAAATCTGCGAATCGCGCGGCCCGCCAGAGCGCTCCAACACACCCGCCACCGTAAACCGATATTGCTGCCGAATGGGCTGCCCTTCATCGTCATACTTGGTCAAGATCATCGTCAGCGTCTTACCCTGCAAGTTCAATTTCTCTGGGTTGAACTGCGGCCCACTTGGCCGTGCATTGGGATCATAAAACTGATAGTTGATGCCGCCGCCCACCACCATCTGGCCTGGGCTTAGGCGCAGGTTGCCGCTGCCCAGTTTGTAGCTCAGCTTGCTCATCAGCGCAGGCTCCACGCCCATGGTCATGCCGGGCCAGCCTTCCAGCCTGTCCACCTGCATGCGCATTTCGCCACCCAGCCCATACAGCGGCACCACAGCGTTTACACCGGCCAACGCCTTCAGCGCATCCAAATCTTTTTGCTTAAACCCGGCTGGGCGCGGCGGGCCAGCCACGGGCGCACCGCCCGAAAATTCGGGCTTGGGGTACAGCGTCAGCTCCGTAAACTCGCCGATGTTGCCAATGCTGCGCACGGCGCTCTCTTGCAGCGCAATGCCCAAAGACACCAGCAACACCACCGCCGCTGTGCCAATCACCACGCCTGCGGCGGTCATGCCCACGCGCACCTTCATGCGCAGCAGGTTGTGCAACACCATGTTGATGAGTTCTCGAAAGTTCATGGTTTATTAACTCCCCAACCCCAATAACCCGCGCACCACGCGCCATAAAAAGCTGGTGCCATCTTCCGGCGCAGGTTGGTTTGGGGCCGCATTAGGCATCATCGGCGGCGCGTCCTGAATCTCCAAGCTCAAGGCTTGCTCAATCACCTGTGGCTGGCTGAACTCATCCAAATAATTCAGCCGCACCCGCAACGTTGCGTTGCCCGTCTGCTTGGGAATCACCGTCGTCTCAAACGTGCCCAGCGTGCCACCGTTTACCGGCCCAATAAACTGCGTCGCTTGCGGAATCTCCAGCTCGTTGCTGCTCAGCTCCATGTTGCTAATGTTCACTGTGCGCGCGCCAATGTTTAGCGCATCCACCGAAATAAGTAGCGGTTGACCCACAAACCCAACCCCCGCTGGCCGTGTAAAGCCAATTTGGAATTGAGGTTTGCGCCGCACCTGCAAACTCAAGAACTGGCTCTCTTTATATTTATTCGCGCGTGCGTCCTCATAGCTCAGCACGTTTTCGAGGTTGTACGAAGCCGGGTCGGCGTTGCCGTCTACTTGCAACTGCTGCACCAGCGTTACGCTTTTGCCGCGTGCCACTCGCTCAATAAACTTCACGTTGCCCGACCCCAACGGCGCAAACGGCTTCAGCGATGCGCCCGCCTCGCCGCCCATCGCCAACACCACGCGCTCGGCATCGCTGCCGCCCACGTTGGCAATCACCACCGTCAGCGTAAACGGCTGACCCACAAATAACGGGCGCGGGTCGATCTGAAAACTTTGCAGCAGCAGTTGCGGGCGTTCGCTGGTGCCCGCGTTCACGTCTACGCCCACCGTCTGCGGCGAGTTATACGTCGCGCCGGTCGGGTCGGCGTAGTCAATCGCCACCTCAATGTTGCGTCGCCCGCCTTCTACTTTGCGGCCCAAGGTGAGGGGTTGCCAAACCTCCACCGTGCCACCGACAGACAA
>JAYTNY010000736.1:0-3825 GCA_043748055.1 Roseobacter sp. | reverse complement strand
CCGATGCTTATTTCCAAATCCGTGACGGCGTATGATCGTCAATGGTGGATCGTGACAGCGGCGTTGCTCATCGCCGATGCCATCATGATCTGGGTGGGCTTGACGCTGGCTTACACCGTGCGCATTCAATGGCTGGACTACAACGGGCCAACTGAACTTAACCTGTTCAGTTATTCCATGTTGTCGCTCATCAGCGTGCCGTTGTTCTTGCTGCTGTTCCGGTTTCACGGCATGTATGACCGGGATAACTTGCTGGGCGGCATTGTTGAGTATCGGCTGATTACGCGGGCGTTGTTCGACAGCATCATCTTCATGATTTTGACCTCGTTCATCTTCCGAGACAATTTCCGCGATATTTCACGCGGTTGGTTGCTCACCTCGCTGGTGTTCACCTGGGCGTTGGTCATGGTCTCACGGTTTGTGCTGCGCCAAATATTCTGCCAATTGCGCAAGCGTGGCTGGTTGATGGCGCGAGTGTTAATCGTCGGCGCGAATGACCAGGGTGTGGCGGTCGCCAATTTGTGGCGCAAGTCGCGCATCTCTGGCATGAACGTGATTGGCTTTGTAGACGACTTCAAGCCCATTAACTCGACGGTTGTCGATGGCATCAAGGTGATTGGTCGCCCCACCTCGTTGGCGCGGCTGGTGAAAGATACCGGCGCACATGAGGTCGTGGTTGTGCCCAGCGGCATCGCCTGGGAAACCTACGAAGAGATTATTACGACAGCTGCGTTGCCCAAAGATTACACATTGCGTTTGTCCACCGGCTTCTACGAGACGCTGGCAAACGGCGTGACCGTGACCAACAACACGGCGATGCCCTTGCTGACGATTAACGAAGCGCGCTTAGTGGGCGTGGATGCCATGCTCAAGCGCGTCTTCGATTTGGGTCTGATGGTCATCACTGCGCCATTCACCCTGCCGCTCACTGCCTTAATTGGGCTGGGTCTCAAGCTGATGGGCAAGCCGGTGTTCGCTCGGCATCAGACCATTGGCGAACGCGGCAAAGTATTTAACATGTTGAAGTTCAACACCTGTTTCAACTCACATTGGGGCAGCATCAGCCAGATTGGTGACGCGCCGTTGGTGACGATGGATGGCGAGGCAACGCAACTCGAAAAATTCTTGTATCGCACCGGCATGGACAAGCTGCCGCAGTTGTGGAACATTCTGCGCGACCAGATGAGCTGGGTTGGCCCGCGCCCGCGCGTGGTGGGCAGCAGCCACATTGATGTGCGCACCATGCCCAATTTGCAGGCGGTGAAGCCGGGACTCATTGGCCCCTGGTCAGTTAGCCGAGAGCACCCAGCCCCCAAAGATGAACTGCGCGATGAGATGAGCTATGTGCGCCACTGGACAATCTGGCTAGATGTGCAGATTGTCATCATTACCCTGTTCAGCATCCTTAAGATTTCCAAGAACGTGCGGCCACCTGTGAACAGCTAAACGGAATAAATTAGAGAGATGATGAACCTCGCAAGCCCAAAAAGGCTTGCGAGGTTTTGCGGTTTTATTTGCAACTTTACATATAGAAGGACATGAACATGAATGACTCCAAAGGCCTGTCGCAATTTATTGACGATTACTTGAGCGAGGTGGGCCGCGCCATTGCTGCGCTGGACCGCAACGTGTTGAAACTGATGGCCGATGCCTTGCTAACGGCGTGGCGCGAGCAGCGCCAGGTGTTTGTGATGGGCAACGGCGGTAGCGCGGCGCTGGCCTCGCACATGGCGCTCGACATCAACAAGATGGGGTCGGTGCCAGGGCAGCCCCGCACCCGCGTCATCTCGCTCAGCGACAACACCGGCTGGATCATGGCTTTGGGCAACGACATCTCGTTTGATGTGGTGTTCTCCGAGCAACTGCGCAATTTGTGCCGCCAGGGCGATCTGGTCATCGCCATCTCGTGCAGCGGCAACAGCAAAAACGTGATTGAAGCGCTGAAAGTTGCAAAGGAATACAACTGCAAGACGATTGGCATGACGGGCGACAAAGGCGGCAAGATTAAAGACATGGTGGACATTTGCTTGTTTGCAGATGCGCTCTTAATCGGCCAGCAAGAAGATGTGCATGTGGTGGTGAACCATGTGCTGGTCGCGGCCATCAACATGATCGTATCGTCGGTGCAAGCCCAATCCGCCTACGCCCCCCACGCCGCCATTTTGGCTGCGGGCGAGGGCACGCGCCTGCGTCCATTGACGCTGGAAATGCCCAAGCCGATGGTGCCGATTGGCGATAAGCCGCTGCTGGAACACACCGTGCAATGGCTGGGCAGCTATGGCGTGCGCGATATTGCGATTAACTTGAACTACAAGCCCGACGCGATTACCAATCACTTTGGGGACGGTTCGCGCCTGAACACGCGCATCGTGTATTCGCACGAAGACAAGATGTTAGGCACAGCCGGCGGCGTGCTGAAGATGAGCCAGGTGAGCAAAAACGGACATGGCCCATTGATTGTGATGTATGGCGATGTATTGACTGACCTGGACGTAAACGCGCTGATGCAAGCCCACCGCGCCAACGTGGCCCGCGACCCGAAGACCGGCGTGACAATGGCGCTTTACCACCACCCTACCCCAGCCGAGGCTGGGCTAGTAGGCATGGACGCGACGGGCAAGATTGAGCGGTTTGTGGAGAAGCCAAAGGCCGAGGATGTGTTTACCGATCTTGCCAGTGCTGGGGTGCTGGTGATTGAGCCGCATGCGTTGGCGCATACGCCAGCCGACACGTTCTACGATTTCGGCTTGCACTTGTTTCCGAGATTGCTGGAACAAGGTGTCTCGATGTATGGCTGGGTGATACCCGCCGGTACGTACTTGTTGGACATTGGCTCACCGGAGAAATATGCGCAGGCGAACCGAGAGTGGCCGGGGCGCAAGCTATGAGTATTGGAGAGATTTTCTAAGCAAACATACAGCCAATCATTAGCGGCGTTTCGTTTTATTTAATGACTACTCAGTAAGATGTAGACGACCCAGACAGCGAAATAAGCAATAGACCTCTTGCAAAAGTCATTTGGTGCGCAGCGCTCGTAGGGGCGTTGCATGCAACACCCCTACTTTTGCAAGAGGTCTAATAAAGTTGTGAATAATATGATGCAACAACGAGCAATCTTTGTAGACCGCGATGGCGTCATCAACCAGAACCGAGCCGACCATGTGAAAACGTGGTCGGAATTTTCGTTTGAGTGGGGGGCGCTAGACGGGCTGGTAAAGTTGGCTGGCTTGCATTTGCCCATCATCGTGATTACGAATCAAGGTGCGATTGGGCGAGGCCTGACGACTTGCGAGAGCGTTGACGAGATTCATCGACGGATGATAATCGCCGTGCAACAGGCTGGGGGACGGATTGATGGCGTGCTGGTTTGCCCACATCACCCCGACGACAATTGCTCGTGTCGTAAGCCCAAACCTGGCATGTTGATTGATGCAGCCTCACGGTGGAATATTGATCTGAAGCGCAGCTTTTTGATTGGCGACGCTGCCACCGACCTTGAAGCCGGTTGGGCAGTGGGTTGCCAGACTGCATTGGTGAAGACCGGACGCGGCGCCGAACAACTGGCTCGCCTGCAACGTGTGGGCAAGACCGGCTTCCAGATTACAGAAGATTTGACCGACGCCGCCCACTGGGTGAGCGATCAGCTTGCGTATGAGCGGCTTGAAGACAGCTTAAAACAAGCTGTGCCTGAATTTGCGATTGAAACCGCGTAAAACCTTGCGGGTTTAGCGAATAAGAAAAGGATACACACATGGAACAACGGAGCAATGCGGAACTGAGGCAGTACTTTGGCATCGTGCTGAAGTGGTGGTGGCTCATCCTGAT
>JAYTNY010000735.1:0-4169 GCA_043748055.1 Roseobacter sp. | reverse complement strand
CCATCACCTGGATTAATAAACAACTTGCACAGCAAATCCAGCGCCTGCATCGAGCTGCTGCTCACTTGAATCTGCTCTGGCGGTGCGTTCACACCCAAGCGGTGCATCTCTTCGGAGAGAAATTTGAGGAAGACGGCCTCGCCCTGCGTGTTGGCATATTGCAACGAGTGATACGGATATTTTTGCAGCACCCGTGCGCTGGCCGCTTCCAACTCGACCACAGGGAAACATTCGCCCGCTGGCAAACCGCCCGCCAGAGAAATAATATCGGTGCCCATCGCCAGCTTATATAGCTCGCGGGTGGCCGAGGGTTTTAATACATTCGCTGTGTCGGAGTAAAGCGCGTCCCAATTTAATCCAGCTAATTTATTCGGTGTGGTCATGGCACACAGTTTAACGTGAGTAGACCGCAGGTGTGGCAGCGCTTAAAACACTCCAAACGATAATTGATGCACATGACCCCACGCCACGATACTTACACGGCGCAAATAAATCGCGTCACCACCTACATCAGCACACATTTCATGGATGTGTTGCGATTGGACGATCTAGCGCGCATTGCCGGGTTTTCACCGTATCACTTTCATCGCATCTTTAAGAACAGTGCTGGCGAAAGCCTGAATGACTTCGTTGTGCGGCGCAGGTTGGAGCGTGCGGTCGCGCTGATGAAAGCGAATCGGTCGGCTTCGTTGACGAATATCGCTGTCGAAAGTGGGTTCTCGGAATTGTCGGATTTCTCACGCGTGTTCAAACAGCGCTACGGCATCACGCCCAGCAAGTGGGATCGAAGCACGCCTCTACAACTGAGCAAGATTCGTCAAGCGCCCAGCAAACTGCCTCTATACACTGCAAACGAGCTAGATCAGATGGAAGACATCTCGGAATTTAACGTCCGGTTGCGCGAATTGCCCGAGCAGACCCTCGCATACATCCGTGTCACCAATGCCTATGCAAACCCAGAACAGATCATGCGGGCATTCACGGATATGACGAGCTGGGCCTGCACACACGCACCAGGTGGAACGTTAATTGGGATGTCCGAAGACGACCCCGATGTCACGCCGCCAGAGCAGTGCCGCTACGATGTCTGCATGACTGTTCCGGCATCGACAAAGCCAGAGGCCCATATCAGCCTACGCACATTGCCGGCGTGCCGCATCGCAGCCATTCATTGTGTGGGGGATATCGCACGGGTTGATCGTGCCTGGCAATATCTATATCGCCACTGGTTGCCCTACAGCGGCTATCTTCCCGACAACATACCGGCGATGGAGATCTATGTGCGAACGCCGGACGAGATCGGCTGGGAGACGTTTGATATCGACTGCGCGATTGCGGTTATTCCGGGTGAGGTTGTGATGTGATCTAAGGAATGTTTGTATGTTTGTATATCAAAAGATTTAAGGAGCAAAACATGGAATTAGGTGCATTTTCAATAAGTTTGGCTGTGAAAGATATCAAGGCTTCAAAGGCTTTTTACGAGAAACTCGGTTTCAAAGTCTTTGGCGGAGATATTTCGCAGAACTGGCTGATCCTGAAGAACGGTGATCATGCCATCGGGCTATTTCAAGGCATGTTCGAGAAGAATTCGTTAACGTTCAACCCCGGCTGGAACAACAACGCCCAGAAGTTGGATACGTTCACGGATGTGCGCGAACTACAAAGCCAGTTGAAGTCGCAAGGCGTAGAAATAATGAGCGCGGCAGATGAGAGTACGACAGGCCCTGCATTTTTTATGGTGATGGATCCCGACGGCAATCCAATCACCGTGGATCAGCACGTCTGATCTGTGTTCCCAAATTCCAGGCTTCAGCCGGTTCGTAACCGGCTGAAGCCTGAAATCCATCGCGCATCACAACCGCGCCACAATCGCTGCGCCCATCTCCTTCGTCCCCACCAGCTTCGCATCTGGCGATTTCAAATCCATCGAGCGATACCCCTCGTTCAACACGCTCTCGACGGCGCGCTCAATCCGGTCGGCCTCGCTGCTCAGCCCAAAGCTCCAGCGCAACATCATCGCCGCGCTCAAGATCATCGCAATCGGGTTGGCGATGCCCTCACCCGCAATGTCCGGCGCAGTGCCGTGAATCGGCTCGTACAAGCCGCAGCGAAAGCCATGCCGGTTCAGCGTCTCGCCCAGGCTGGCGCTCGGCATCATGCCCATGCTGCCGGTCAGCATGGCGGCCTCGTCGCTCAAAATATCGCCGAACAAATTCTCGGTGGCAATCACATCGTAGTTACGTGGCGTGCGAATCAAGTGCATGCTCAGCGCATCGGCCAACACATCCTCGTATTGCACATCCGGGTAGAGTGCCGCCACCTCGTGCGAGACCTGCCGCCACAAGCGCCCGGTCGCCATCACGTTGGCCTTGTCGGCCTGATGCACTTTTTTGCGGCGGCCCCGCGCCAGCTCAAACGCCATCACCATCAGGCGGCGCACCTCGGCCTCGGTGTAGAACGTGGTGTCAACAGCCTCGCGGTTGGGCTTTTGGCCGGATTGGCCTTGCGGCGTGCCAAAGTAACAGCCGCCCGTCAACTCGCGCAGAATCACCAGGTCAACGCCTTTAATCACTTCGGGCTTTAGCGTGCTGGCGTCAATCAATGCATCGTAGGCTTTTACCGGGCGCAAGTTGGCGAACAGGCCCAGCCCCTTGCGCAACCCTAAGATGGCTTGTTCGGGTCGCACGGCGGCGCGCGGGTCGCTGTGTTTGGGTGTACCCACTGCGCCAAACAACACCGCGTCGGCCTGCTGCGCCAGCTTCAGCTCTTCGTCGCGCAAGGCGCTGCCGTAGGTGTCAATCGCAACGCCGCCCACTAATCCCTCACTCAACTCCAATTCCAATCCCAACGCATTTAATACGCCAATCGCTTCCGCCATCACTTCCGGCCCAATGCCATCACCGGGCAACACTGCAATGTTCAATTTCATGGTGGCTCAATTGTAGAGACGTTTCGATGATGTGTATCAATCTCCCTGCCCTATGTCGCAGTGATGTTTTGCATCAGAACCCCCGACCCCGCCGCTACGCTAACAGGGGAGTCGTTGAGAAAATCTACGACTCCCCTTTAGGGCAATGGCATTGAATTAGACATAAGAGCGTGATGGAGGCTGAGGCTTTAGCCGGTTAGTGGCTTGCCGCGTGCCGTAATTTGCGGCACGCGCTACTAACCGCCTAAAGGCTCGACCTCCGAGTTTCGCCTTAATTTAATGCCATTGCCCTTTAGGAGTCGGGGGTTCTGATGCTGCCATATCAAAAAATTGAGGAGCCGAGATTCTTTCTCGACTCCCCAATCCCTAATCTCTAATCCCTAATCTCTCTTACTTGCTCGGCACGCTCTGCCCCACCATGCCTTCCAGCAATTGGGGCAAATACCAAACTTCTTGGTCGGTGGCCTTCTGGCCGTCCTTCAAGAACTCGCTGCCGTCTTGGAACTTCAGCGGCCCTTTCCACAGATCAATGCTGCCATCGCCCAAACCGGCAATAAACTGATCAATGAACTTGGCGTTGTCGCCCAGCGCAGTGCCCTTCACAAAGCCAAGCGCCGAAGTGTCGGGGTTGTTGAGGTCTTTCCAATTCGCCTCGGCCCAGGTGAAAGTGCTGCTGTACTTGCCATCCATGGCCTGCTTGATGATGTCGGTGTAGCCAGGCCCCCAGTTGTAGTAATGCACGCCCAGGCATTGGTCAGGAGCCAACTCGCAGCCGCCCTTGTAATCGTAGTGAACGTACTTCACTTTCTTGCCCGCCTCAGCGGCCTTCTTGGTCTGCACCGCTGCTTCGGGGGTGTCAATCGCGCTCATCACCACGTCGTAACCACCGTTCAAAAAGTCATCGGACACTTTGGTGGGGTCTAACGTGACGCCGGGGATGTTGAACCAGAAGCCGATCCAAGTCACCTTGTATTCCAGCGCCTTCGGGTCTTTCTTTAGATAGTTCTCCCAGCAATACTTGGCACCCAGGTAAGCTGATGAGGCATAGCGGCGCGTCTCTTCGTTAATCAGCGGGCCTACATTGCCGATCTTGCCGGTCTCGCTGCCCAACGCGGCGGCGCAACCCGCAATCATCCAGCCTGGCTCCATCTTGCTCATCAAGTTGCCCAGGTTCTTCTGATCCTTAAAGTTCTTGCCGTCCTTCCAGGCATAGTCACCGGAAGCGTGAATGACGGTGACT
>JAYTNY010000734.1:0-3566 GCA_043748055.1 Roseobacter sp. | reverse complement strand
GGCAGGGGCGGCACATCTTCTGCTTCATCTACAAGTTTCGGCAGCGCTTTGCCGTTGTGGCAAACCAGATAGCGCAACGCATGGGTGTAGACACGCAGCCGCTCGAAGTCTTTCGCCAAAGCAATATGTTCCTGGAGGACTTGAGTTGTTGTGGCACGGGCTGCGCCAAGTGCTGAAGATTTTTGATATGCAAACAACGTTGAATCGCAACACCATCGTTCTGGCGGGTCTTGAATCGGCGGGCAAGAGCGCGTTGTTTCGCGCGCTCACCGGCTTCGCCACTGGCGACGAGCTGAACTTTCGCGGCAGCACGGTGGTGTGCCGCAGCGCCCGTGTGCGCGAACTAAACAGTGAGGTGGTGGACACGCCCGGCATTCGCGTGAAGGACGACAGCGCCACCACACGCACCGCCTTGCAAAAAATTAGCGAAGCCGCCACGGTGGTGCTGGTGGTACGCGGCACCAACGCCCACGCCGAGCTAGAGCCGCTGCTGCGTGAGCTGGAGCCGAGTCTGTGCGGCCACAACGTCGCGCTTGCTCTCACCTTTGAGGACCGAGCCGATGCGCGGCTGCATGCGCTGAGTCAGCACTATCGGGCGGTGCTGGGCATCCCAGTTATTACGGTGAATGCGCGTGAGATGAGCCAGCCTCAACGCCGCCAACTCATCGAGACGATGCAACAGGCCCAACCCATCCAGAAGCCAGCCGCCTTTGTGGCCGTAACCGATATAGCCGTAGTGATGCCGCAGCCCACGCTATTTGAGCACCGCTGGCTTGGCCCGTGGGCAGCGGTGTGCGCCCTGTTGGTGTTGTTTGCAGCGCCGGTGGTGCTGGCCTATCTGTTTTCGCAGTGGGTGCAGCCGTTAGTAGATGCGCTGTTCATTAACAAAATCAGTGAAGCATTGGCTCCACTGCAGCAAGTTACGCCGCTGGTTCACTTCATGCTCGTTGGTAGTTACGGCCTCATCACATTGGGCTGGTATTCGTTTTTGTGGGCTTTTCCGGTTGTGCTTTTTTTGGGGATGAGTGTGGCGTTGGCCGAGGAAACCGGCCTCAAAGATCGCATCACAGCGGCATTAGACCCATGGCTGCGCAAGGTTGGGCTGAACGGACGCGATTTGATCCCGGTGCTGAGTGGCTTTGGCTGCAACGTGGTGGCAGTGATGCAAAGCCGCGGTTGTAGCACCTGCACCCGTCACGCCTGTGTCTCGCTGATTGCGTTTGGCAGCGCGTGCAGCTACCAAATTGGCGCGACGTTGTCGTTGTTTGGCAGTGCCCATGCGCCGGGCTTGTTCATCCCGTATGTGCTGTTGCTGTTTGGGGTAGGCGCGTTGCACACACGTGTTTGGCACAAGCCTTTAGCCGATGCCGCTGCGCTGCCCATCAGCGAGCGCGCGTTTTTACAACGGCCTGCATTGCGGGCGGTGGGCTGGCGAGTGAGCGCAGTGGTGAAGCAATTTTTACAACAAGCCATGCCCATCTTTTTGCTCATCTGCGCAGCGGCAACGCTGCTGCAATATATCGGGGTGTTGGATGGATTAGCGAGTTGGGTCGCGCCGGGGCTGCGGATGTTTGGGTTGCCGGGCGATGTAGCCCCGGGCCTTATTTTTAGCGTGGTGCGCAAAGATGGCTTGCTGGTGTTGAACCAAGACGCGGGCGCGCTGCTGAGCAGTTTGAGCGTGGGTCAAGTGTTTACGCTGGTCTGGCTGTCCAGCACCTTAACAGCGTGCATGGTGACGCTGTGGACGGTGCGCAAGGAACTGGGTGTGCGGGTTGCGTTAAAGATGGGTGCGCGGCAGGGGTTGACCTCGGTGGTGAGCACGCTGGTGGTTGCGCTTGTTGTTCGTGTCTTAGGAGGTTAGCCAAGCGATGCCGATGTATGTGTATGGCTGCCCCTCGTGCGGCATCGAGGTTGAAGAGCGCCGACCGATCAGCCGGATTGACGACCCGGTGATCTGCCCAATCTGCGGCGATGGTTGCTCGCGCAGCGTGACGACATTTGCGATTGGCTCGAGCTTTAAGGAGCAAGCGCCGGTGAGCATGATGACCAAACGGGCGCATCGCGCTGGTTGCCCGTGTTGTGTGCCGCGTGCGCCGAAGAAGGTAAAAGAAACATGAGCAAAAAACAAAAACAAATTCCGATCACGATTATTACGGGCTTTTTGGGCGCAGGCAAAACCACGTTGCTCAACCACATCTTGCACAACAACCAAGGCTTGCGCATTGCGGTGCTAGTCAACGACTTCGGCAGCGTCAACATTGACAATGAGTTGATCGTGGGCAATGTCGGAATCGAAGGTGAAAGCATCAGCTTAAGCAACGGCTGTATTTGCTGCACGATTCGAGACGACTTGCTGAAGGCGGTGGTGAATGTGATTGGGCAAGACAACCCGCCGGACTACATGATTATTGAGACCAGCGGCGTGAGCGACCCGTTTGCGGTCGCTGAGACTTTTTTGATGCCTGCGTTGCGTCCTTATGTGGCGGTGGACAGCATTGTGACCGTTGTAGATGCCGAGCAGGTGAAGGATTTACGAGGCGACCAAGAAGTGCTAGCGATGGATCAGATTACTGCGGCAGACATGATTGTGATGAACAAAGTGGATTTGGTGGATGCAGTGAGCTTGTCGGTGGCGCGATCATTTATTCGAGAGATTGTGCCGGATGCGCGCATTTTGGAAGTCACGCACGGGCGCGCCCCGTTGGAGTTGCTGCTGAGCGTGGGCGAGTACTCCATCGAAAAGCTGAAGAGCCGCGAGAAGCGCGATGTGCATGTGCATGCGACAGCGGCGGTGGCGGAAGAAGGGGAGCATGAACATCACCACGATCACCACCATCACGATCACACCCTAGTGTTTAACACTTGGACCTACAAGACCAGCGAGCCACTGCGATACAAGGCGCTGTGCGATGCGATTGACAACTTGCCGGTGACGATTTTTCGGGCGAAGGGCTTTGTGCAACTGAAGGAAGCGCCTGAGCGCAAGGCGGTGGTGCATATTGTGGGCAAGCGGGCACAGCTTTCGTTTAGTGGGGCATGGGGCGAGAAGCAGCCGCATACGCAACTGGTGTTCATCGGCACGCAAGGCGGGGTGAACGCCGAGAAGTTGACGCTGCTCTTGGATAGCACACACCTCAGTGTGGTTGAGGCTCCTAAGAGCGATGGGATAGGCGAGGCGCTGAATTGGGTGCGCAAGCTGTGGGCGACATAGCTTGTTGTCTGGAATAGGCCTAAGTGTCAGCCTGACGTTTATTACAACAAAAAGCCACACTAGATTGATTAGTGTGGCTTTTTGTTTATAAGTCAAAAATTTAAGCTGCTGACACTAAAGAATCCGATTAAAATGCACTTAATGAGATTTGAGAGATAGCCCAATCCCTCAGTTGCAGGGCAATCTTCTTTAACTCTTTGGTTACGACCTGGTTACAAACTGTAGGAGGTGACCGAACAGAAAGCTCTAGTATCTGTGTCATTCTGAACATCGCAGGCCCCCCATGCATAGGGGCAAACCACTATTCAATTGTCATTGCTTCAGTTTGTTCAAAATCAGATCTAAATTCGTTCGG
>JAYTNY010000733.1:0-8956 GCA_043748055.1 Roseobacter sp. | reverse complement strand
CCTTGCAAATAGTTGAATAGGCTATACAGAGCCGTCAGCCCAATCAGCATGAGGCAGTAGCGCGTCACGGCCTGCATGTCCATTTTGGCGATACCCTGGTCTACAACCAGGCTAAGCTGATAAGGCTGCAACGTGCCGGCGACAATGCCGCCGATGGTCCACAGCGCCAGCAAGACCAGCGAGCCACGATAGGGTTTGAGAAAGGGAAGCAGACGTTTGAGATATTGCATAAGCAAAAAAAGGCCACGAACACTCCTGTGTGCTCGTGGCCTGCTCGAAAGTTAGATCAGCTAATGCCTAATCAAAAAATGCAGAACGAGATTTAGGCGTGAGGAGGCCACCGCACAGCGTAAACTTACTGGGCACAGTGCGTTTGTTGTTGGGGAAAACGATATCTGTCATTGCGTGTGAAACCTCCTTTGGGAATTCTTCTGGGTCGAAGTGGCGAGAGAATAGCGTAATTCTGTGTCTTAAACAAGGGCCGGATGGCGCATTTTTGCAAGCACCCGTAAAAATACGGGTGCGGTGTCGAAAACGCATCGAGTCATTCGTCATCTCTATGAAAGGCGCGAGAAACACCGGAAATTTTTTAGCTTAAGGAGAAACCAAATCATGCGATACCTACTGATGATCTATACCCGCGAGGCCGATGCTGCAACTGCTACGCCCGAGCAAACCCAGGCCATGATGGGCGAATACTTTGCCTTCACTGAGCAAATCAAAAAAAGTGGCATCAGCAAAGACGGTGAAGCCCTGCACGACACGACCAAAGCTACGACGGTGCGCACCCACAACGGCAAGTTCGTCATCACCGATGGCCCCTTTGCTGAGACGAAAGAACAACTGGGCGGCTATTACTTGCTGAATTGCAAAGACCTAGACGAAGCCATCGAAATTGCCAAGCAATGTCCCGGCTCTAAACATGGCGCGGTGGAACTGCGGCCCATCATGGAGTTTGGAAACTGACTGCAACTGTGCAGCCCGCCGCCAGCAGCTTAGGCTTTTCTCTTTCGCGGAGGTACGGAGGAGCGGAGATACCGAGACATCTTTTATTTCTCCGTATCTCCGCTCCTCCGTACCTCCGCGAAAAAATCCAAAAAAAATTACCATGAGCAAAATTGATGATGCCATTCAAACGCAGATCAACAACATTGCCAAAAAGAGTGGCAAGCCATTTGAGCATTGGGTGAATCTGGTGCAGGCCAGCGGCCTGGACAAAGCCAAAGCCATCATCGAGTTCCTCAAAGCCAATCACGGCTTTGGCTATGGCGATGCCAACTTGGTGGCGCTGACCGCACTCAAATCTGGCACGGCCTCGGGCAAGGGCGGTGATGCGCTGACCGATGAGCAATATGTGGGCAACAAGGCCGCGCTCAAACCCATCTACGACAAAGTGGTGGCTGCCGTGCAAAAATTTGGCGGTGATGTGGAACTCGCGCCCAAGAAAACCTACGTCAGCCTGCGCCGCAGCAAGCAGTTCGGGTGCGTCCAGCCCATGTCGTCGCGGGTAGACATTGGCCTGAACTTGAAAGGCGTGGAGCCAGCGGGTCGGCTCGAGGTCAGCAAATCCAACGGCATGTTCACCCACGTCATCAAAGTGAGTAGTACCAACGAAGTAGACGCCGACCTGATTGCCTTTCTAAAACGTGCCTATGACGAAGCATAAAGCGGTGCCCTCTGGTAGTCGCATGCTTCAGCTTGCGCCCATATATGAAAAGTGATCGCTCCAGAGCCAGACTCTTTTCGTTGATGCTCGTGTATCGGGCGCAGGCTAAAGCACTGCGGCTACCATGCATGTCTCGTTGATGAAGCAAGACTCTCACATCTCCATCACCCAAACCTTCACTCAAATTTTTGATGAGGCCCACAGCCGCGTGCTGGCCTCGCTCATCAGCACGTTCAAAGATTTTGAGCTGGCCGAGGACGTGCTGCAAGACGCCATCGTCAGTGCGCTGGAACATTGGCAAACCGATGGCATGCCCAGCAATCCAGCGGCATGGCTGCTAACGACGGCACGCAACAAAGCCATTGATCGCCTGCGCCGTCACAAGAAATGGATGGCCGACGACAACGAGATTGATTTGGAGCGCCTGCCCCACCCCAACACCCCATACGCCGAAGTGGACGAGAAAACTTTCCCCGATGAGCGCCTCAAGCTCATCTTCACCTGCTGCCACCCAGCCTTAGCCGAGGAGGCCCAGATTGCGCTGACGCTGCGCACGTTAGGTGGGCTAACGACCGAGGAGATTGCCCATGCCTTCTTTGTGCCCGCACCCACGATGGCCCAACGGTTGGTGCGCGCCCAACGCAAAATCCGCGATGCGGGCATTCCGTACGAAGTGCCCGCCGCTAACAAGCTGGGTGAGCGCATGGCGGCGGTGCTGGCGACGATCTATCTCATCTTCAACGAAGGTTATGAGGCTGCGTTTGGCACTGCGCTGATGCGTCAGGATTTGTGCGCCGAGGCCATTCGCTTGTGCACGTTGCTGCTGCAACTGGTTGAGGGTGAACCCAAGCACGCCATGCTGCAACTCTTCCGGCCCGAACTGATGGGGCTGTTGGCCCTGATGTTGTTGCACGACGCGCGCCGCAAAACCCGCGCCGATGCAGACGGCCACATCGTGTTGCTCGAAGATCAGAATCGCGGGTTGTGGGACAGCGCGCAAATAGCGCGCGGGCTGCATTTGATCGAGAGCGCATTGCTGCTGCATCAGCCTGGGCCATATCAAATTCAAGCTGCCATCAGTGCCGTGCATGCCGAGGCCGCGCGCGCCGAGGACACCGACTGGCCGCAAATTGCCGCGCTGTATGACGCGTTGCTCAAATACTTGCCCACCTCGGTGGTGCAGCTCAACCGGGCGGTGGCGGTGTCTTTTGCGGATGGCCCTCTGGCCGGCCTCATGTTGTTGGATCAACTCAAGCTCGATGCCGAACTCGGCCAGTACCACCTCTACCATGCGGCCCGCGCCGATTTGCTGCGGCGGTTGGGCCTACGGGATGAGGCAGCGGCGGAATACCAGCGCGCGCTGGAACTGTGCCAAAACGAGGCAGAACGAGAGTTTCTTAACAAGCGCCTCGTATCGCTGTAAAAATTCACGCCGCAGCAGCGCCGCGTGGACAAACCAGGTTTTTTGTAAAAACCTGGTTTGTCCACGCGAGGCATCTGTCGTGTACATCCTTAGCTCTGCGTTCATCGCATCTCAGTTCACTCTCACGCGTTCGCTCTAGTTTGGTTTACCCCAACTTCAATTTTTTTTGGGTAAGCAAAGGAGAAATGAAATGGCGAACCAAAAGCGCAAACCTGTTTCCGAAAGCGACCTCAACCAGATGCAATGGTATTTGGGCGAGGAGACGGTGGAAGATTTTCAGGATGGCATTATTTCGCGTCGGGCCATGCTGAAGCGGCTAATTGTGATTAGCGGTGGCAGCGCCGCAGCCGCCGTTGTGTTAGCAGCCTGCGGCGTGCCGGCAAACGCCCCGCCAGCAACCAAGCCCACTGAGGCCCCATCCGCAGCCAACCCAACCACCGCACCGGCACCCACCAATACCGCAGGCGCAGCGGCTGCACCCGCTCCGGCCACTGCCAAAGGCCCGCTCACTGTCGCCGACAGCGACCCCGCCGTGAGCGTGAGCGATGTGACCTTTGCCAGCGATAGCGATGTGAATGTGATGGGCTATTTGGCAAAGCCCGCCAAAGAAGGCACCTACCCCGCCGTCATCGTCATCCACGAGAATCGCGGCCTCACCGATCACATCAAAGATGTGGCGCGGCGGTTGGCAAAGGCAGGCTATGTAGCGCTTGCGCCCGATCTGGTCTCGCGGGCGGGCGGTGGCGGCACAGCCAAGACTGCCCGCGACCAAATTGCAGGCTTGCTCAGCCAATCCAAGCCCGAGGATTTAGTGAAGGACTTGAGCGCCGGTGTGGACTTTGTGCTGAAGCAACCCGGTGTGAAGCAAGGCAAAGCGGGCGTAGTGGGCTTCTGCTTTGGCGGCGCATACACGCTGCGGCTGGCAGCAGCCAACCCCAACATTGGCGCGGCTGTGTGCTACTACGGGGTCACCCCTCAGCCTGCCAGCCAGATGAGCGCGACCAACGCCGCGATTCTGGGCCAATACGGCGGCAACGATGCGCGTGTGAATGGCACCATCCCCGATTTAGAGAAGACGCTAACTGATGCGGGCAAGACGTTTGAAAAGAAAATTTACGACGGCGCAAACCACGCCTTTAACAACGACACTGGCGCGAACTACAACGAACAGGCTGCAATAACAGCTTGGCAGGCGACGTTGGATTGGTTTACGAAACATTTGTAAGTGCTGGCATCCTGACTCTGTAAGAAAGCATCCTGAGCGCTCGGCTTCTAAGCCGCGTCGAAGGATGCGGGCCATGTCGAGTTAGGCAAACGAAGTTTCTCATAGAGTGCATTCTTCGACTACGCTCAGAATGCTTATCGGCGGTCATCTCATAGCAGACCCGCAAACACAAACCAGGTTTCTTAAAGAAACCTGGTTTGTGTTTGCTCTTACGCTCTTGCTAGATTTGTTTTCTTGCGCTTCCACGCGTACCAGCCCAGCATGGCTACTGCAATGCCAATCAGCACCCACTCGTGCGGCTCGGGCACGCCAGTGACAATGGGTTGCTGCGTCTCGCCCACTTGTTCTTTCTCACGTTGGAATCGGTCGCCATTCTTCTCCAACTCTTCCAAGCGGCGGCGTTGTTCGTCATTCACCAGCACAATCATGGATGAGTAGGGCGTGACAATGCTTTGCGCCACGGCGATCTTGTGCAAATAATCCAGCGTTTCGTTTTGGCTCAGCTTGCCTTTGTTGCGCTGCATCTCGGCCAAAATTAAACGGCGCGCAGCGAACGAGGCAAAGCCATCGCCGGGCTTGTACAGCTTGGCTTCGGCAGAAACAGCAGCGGCCTGCTCTGTGGGCAGAGTGACCCAGGCATAGCCGCTGCTCAAATCCACAACACGAGATGAATCGGCACGGGCAGCCATGCGCGCAAGGACATCGTCTACGGTCATCACCACGCCACCGCCGCTGGCTTGTATCGCCTCCACCATTTTGTCGTCGTAGCCCAGCGGCAACGCACCGCCCAAATGCACCATCCAAATGGGCACAGCAAAAGCGCCCACCTCACGGTTCTCTTTGTTGAGTTCGTAGCCGCTGTCGTCGGTCAGCACGATGACCGCATCGTAAGTTTGGCCTTTGCTCAGTGTCGCAAACTGGGTCAGCAACTCGGCACTGTCTTGGCCGCCGAAGTAAAAAATGTTGTCCAACTTCAAATCACTCAACTTTGTTACGCTGGGCGCTTCGCCGCGCACAGGCGACGATGTGAGGTAGACATCGGCTGAGGCATCGGCTTGCAGCAACTGTTTCAGCGCCGCTTGCACGCTGGCATCGTGCTGGCCCATGCTGCGTGAGCGATCTAACACAATAGCAAAGCGCGACTTGTTGGCGATGGACTGCGCAGCAAAGCTGCTTTGTGGCACCGCCACTACGCTTTGCCCATTGCCAAAATCTACGCGGCGCGGGGTTGGGGTGATGGGGTTCGCAATAGGCACCGACTGTGGCAACCAAGCCTCGTCACTTAGATCAAACGGCACTGGGTTGCCATTTAAGGTGCGCACCGAGCGCGCCGACCAATACACGTTGCGCTTCTCGGCCAGTTGCGGCATTTGCCACGCGCCCGCTTCGGGCAGCATGCGCCAGGTGAGCCACATGTGCATGGGTAGCGCTTCCTCGCGGCGGCTGCGGCTGGCATCCCATCGAAACTGCGGCGGCTCGATGGGAAACACGCGCAAGCGATATTGGCGCGGGCCAATTTGCTCCAACAAGGCCGGGTCGCGCCGCACAATGGTGACTTGCTCGCGGTAAACCTGTTGCGCGGCACCACGCGGCGAGACCTTGTAGACAAAGCGCTTGCTGCGGTCGGGGCTGTTGCCCAGCCACAGACCGGTGACAACGGCGCTCTCAGGCAAGTTAAAGTAATAGATCACTTCCTGTTGAATGTTGGTTTGGTTTTGATACACCTCGTATAGCTCAACATCGGCGTAGCCCTCTTCTTCTTTTAAGGTCAGCTCTTGTTTCGCCAGCAAAATCTCGCGGTCGTCTACGGCTTGCCAGGCCTGGGTGGCGCGGTTTACATCCCAGGTGCTGCGCACGGCGTTGACCACGGCAGGCCGCTCGGCTTTGTTAATCGGCTCGTCGAAATATTGCTCGTAGAGTTGGTAGGCCGTGTTGGCATCGTGAATGAGTGATGTATTTTGTCGTCGCTCCCAGCTTACGCTTATGGTTTGGGTGAGGGGTTGCGCAGGTTGGTAGAGCAGCGGCGAGAGCATGCCCTCGTAAGCGCGTTGCACACCCGCTGCCCAATCCGGCGAGAAGCCGACGGTGTCTTTGTAAAGTTCGCTAATGTGATCGACCTCGCCCACCGCGCTGGTGTAGCGGTATTGGGCGAGATAGGCGTTGAGCAGACCTTCGCGTAGCAACGGCTCCTGGTTCTTTAGCGCTTGTGCCTCGGCCAATGTTTTGGGTGAGGTTTGCAACAGCACAAACGTTTGGGGTTGCGGCTGGCGGTTGAGGGCCACATAGCCCATCACCAAAACCGCAAACGCCGCAGCTGCAGCGCCCATGCTGGCAGGTGCGCCGATTTTGTTTACGGCGGTGCGCAATGCGTGCAGCCACTCTTTCACATAAATAATGGGCACGGCGATGGGCATGAGCACAAACAGCGTGGCCGAGTAGAGCATGAGAATGAAGCCCAGCAACAGAAACGGCAGCGAGAAGAAAGCTTGACTGGTGGTGCGCCAGCCCATCTCGAAGATGCGCGGGATTTCCCGAAGCACATCGCCCACGACGTTGACGATGGCAGCAGCGACGGGCAATGCGTAGAACGCCATGAACACGCTGATGTAGAGGCCGATGCCTAACAGCAACGTGATGCCGACCAGACGCACACCGCGCACCAGGCCGCCGCGTGCGTCTGGATTCTTATCCAGGAGTTGCCACAGCAGGGCTAGCAAGCCCAACACTGCTGCAACAATAAGCACCACCAGCGGCGGCGTTAGCTCACGCAGGGCAAAGAAGCGGGCGGCCAGCACAATCATCAGCGGGCCTTGCACGCCATAACCCAACGCAAACAACCGCTGTGTGTGGCCGCGCAAGGCCACCACGGCAATGACGACAGAAAGAATGGGGATGCTAACAAGGATGCTGCCAAAGGCGAGAAACGACCACGGCACCCAGCCATCAATAACGGCCTGCACCAGCGAGATAAGAATGAGGGGCGCAAAGCCCAGCACCATGAAGGTGAGAAAAATAATGTTCCACGACCAGAACAGGGCGGCGGCGGCGAACTTTAGGTTGAGTAGTGCTTTCATTAAAACTCCTTCTGCAGTTTTGGATTCCAGGCTTTAGCCGGTTAGTAACGCTGTGCAGGGGGTCAGTAACCAGCTGAAGCCTGGAATCCAGATCGTGTGAAATTCATGGTTTTTCGAGTTGCGCTTGCACGGCGGCTTGCAGCGCAGTAGCCAGCGCCGTTACATCGGTGTGTTGGGGCGTGTTTTGGGGTGAACCCACGGCGTATGCGCCATCGAACAGAACCGTGACCAACACCCAGCGCTCTGGGCGTAACGAGAACGTAGACCACAGGCGGGTGCCGTAATCATCGGTGGCTTTGGCTTTGGATTGAAACCAATAGAGCGCCGAGCGTTGGCCGCTGAGTTTTTCGTTGCTCAGCGTCATGGCTTTGACGGGCAGCGTAGCGTGCAGCAATTGGGTCTCGGCGTAATCCACGCGCAGGCCATAGTTCTCGAAGCAGCGTTCGGGTTTGTGGTGCGCGCGCCAGGTGCTGCTTTGCACCAATAACAACGACCCGCTGACGCTGCCCCACCTAAAGCGCACGCGTTCTACAGCTTCGGCCCCGTCTTTGATGAGCCAATCCAGTTCGCCGGGGCGCAGGATGATGGGTTGGGTGATGAGGTTGGCGGGCAGGGCGATGTGCACATCGTGAAACGTGTTGGGGGCAAGCGAAGGGCGGGCGGTGTAGGCGAGATTGAAGAGGGTAAGGATAGCAATGAGGACGAGGCTGAGGGCGCGAGTGGGTGGTGCGACGGGCATGGCTGCTTGCGACTGGTTGGGGACGGCATCGGCTAAAAGCCGACGCCTATTCGTAGAAAGTCCGCTGCGCGGACTGGTGGATTTGAGCAGCAATACAACGGCGGCGCAGGAGCTAGCAAACCCCAACACACCCAGTGGCACATGCAGCAGTTCGGCCAACTGCGCAAGCCCCATCACCTGCCCCACCCCAACCAGCACGGCCACGCGGGCCAGGTTGGCAGCAAACAGCAACACGCCAAATGCAAGCGCGATGCACAACCAGCGCAAGCTCAGCGGGCGACGCTCGATCCAGGTGGCGGCGATGAGGAAGAGGCTGCCTGTCCACAAGCTCTTCACGCCGCTGCAGGGCACATCTACCTGGGCCACGCTGTTCTCGAAGACAAGAATCGTGTCGAGGCCCATCGCGCTGGAACCCACGAAGGCAAAGCCACGCCGCACTATTTCGGCGGTGAGCAGGCGCATGGGGTAACCGATAAAAGTCTGGATGAGCTCGCCGAAGGGCAATGCGCCGATGAGCAGCAACGCAGCGGGCAAACCTTCATGCCAGGTGCGCGGCTGCATCCATAAGCCCAGCAGACCGTAGCTGGCGAGGCCGAACAGGCAGGCAGAGACGGTGTTGACATCGAGCCAGCGCTCGTTGGCGAGGTACGCGAGGGATGCGATGAGCGTGAGGATGAGCGCAGGCGTGTGCAGGCGCGGCGCTGCATCCAGATGAATGGCAAAGCCGTGTTCGCGCATACGCAGCGCGATGAGCACGAGCACGCCAACGAGAATAATTTGACTGGTGCGAAAGTCCTCGCGGGTGAAGATGATGCTGAGGTAATTGAAA
>JAYTNY010000732.1:0-4148 GCA_043748055.1 Roseobacter sp. | reverse complement strand
CTCCTTTTGCTCACGTGGTTGTTTGCATTCAGGAGATACGCCCGTGTCTTTATTTGCGCAAGTGACCGCTTTCTACTTTCCTTTCTGAATGTCTATAGCACCAACCTCTGCTTTGTAGTATTTGTATTAGTAAAGAATTGGCAGTTTTGCACGGCCCGCCTGCGATTGCCTTGCGTTTCCGCCACGAACAGCTCAACAGGCTCAAACCTTATCAAGCCCGCCTTACAATCTGCCTTATGGCACTCCAAGCAAATCATGGCCTCTGGTTCGAGGAATTTGTCATCGGCGACAAAGCCACCTCGCCCAGCCGCACTATTACCGAGAGCGACATCGTTACGTTCTCCGGCCTCTCTGGCGATTACAACGAGATTCACACCAGCGAGGAATTCTCTAAAAACCAGCACTTTGGCAGGCGCATTGCGCATGGGTTGCTGGGCCTCAGCATCGCCAGCGGTCTGGCCTTTCAAATGGGCTTCATGCTCGGCACAGTCGAGCTTTTTCGTTCGCTCGAATGGGAGTTCACTAACCCCATTTTTATTGGCGACACCATTAAATTGGAAGCCGAGATCACTGAGCTAAAACCGTTCCCGCGCCTCAAGAATGGCCGCGTCACGTTCAAGGTTACGCTCACCAAACAAACCGGGGATGTGGTGCAGCGCGGGACGTGGTCGATTTTGGTGAAGAGCAAACCCGTCAGCTAATTTCCTCTGGTTTTTCGCGTAGAACGCGGAGGAGCGGAGGATGCAGAGATTTTGCATTGAACTTGCGCATTCAGCCCGATTCATCGAGCGCTGTTTCCGTAGCTCGGCGATTGATCGCCGGACGGGCAACCCCGGTTGCGTTTCTCCTCATCGCCGCAGCTCTGGGCCTCGCCATCGCGCTGTTGCCCTTGCAGCAGGTTGGGTTGATGGGGCTTGTGCTAATTGCCGCGCTAGCCCTCCTCGCCATCTTCGCCGAACCCACGCTCGGCCTGGCTACCCTCATCATCATCGCCCCGTTCACGCCCTACGCCAAAATCAACGTCGACCCGCGCCTAGACACCGGTCAAATCCTATTCGGTATTTGGCTCGCGGCCTATCTGCTGCGCATCCTATTTTTCAGGAGGGACACCTCTCCTCATCCCCTCATCCCCTCATCTCCCCTTCTCCCCTCTCTCCTGCTCTTCATCCTCGTCGCCACCCTTTCTTTCTTCCCCGCCATCTCTTTCAAAGACTGGCTAGAGGAAACCGCCAAGTGGGTGGTTATTCTTGTCTTATATCTCGTCGTCGCCAACGAGCGCGACCCGCGCAAGCGAAAAATAATCATCGGCGCCATTCTCTTCTCCGCCGCCTTTCAAGGCATCGTCGGCCTCATCGAATATACGCGCGGCTATGGCCCGCCCGAGTTCAACATCCCCGGCACCCGCTTCTACCGCGCCTACGGCACTTTCGAGCAGCCCAACCCATTCGGCGGCTACATGGGCTTGGTGTGGCCGGTGGTGGCGGGCGTGGCATTTGGGTTGTGGCATATCTCTTGGAAAGGGAGAAAGGGAGAAAGGGAAATCCCCTCTTCCCCCTTTCTCCCTTTCTCCCTTTCTCCCCTTCTCGCTCTGACTGTCCTCATCTCCCTCGTTGCCATCTTGGCTGCCAGCGGCGTCATCACCTCCGGCTCGCGTGGGGCGCGGCTGGGCATGTTTGCGGCCATTGCAATCATGGTGTTAGCCATGTTGCCCAAGCCTGGGCGCATCGTTGGCGGGGTGGTGTTGATGGGGCTGGCGGCGTTTGCCCTCAACTTGATCCCGCAATCGCTCTATGCCCAGATCGATAACTTCTTAAACGAATATGGCTCGTTAGATGTGCGCGGCATCTACCTCACCAAAGTCAATTTCTCCAACGTCGAGCGCATCGCCCACTGGCAAGTGGGGCTGGACATGATGCGCGACCATCCCTGGCTTGGCATCGGCTTTGGCAACTACGAACCGGTGTATGCCCAATACCGCCTGCTGTATTGGGTCAACGCGTTGGGCCACGCCCACAACTACTACATCAACATCTTTGCCGAGACAGGTGTGTTGGGCTTTGTGTCGTATCTCATTTTGTGGGCAGTCATCGTTGTGCGCACTTGGCGCAAGCGGCATTCGTTACTCGTTGTTGGGTTGCTCGGCACCTGGGTGCATCTCACCGTGCATCACTTCGTAGATAACCTCTATGTCGCCAACAACTTCATCCTCATCGGCGTGCTGCTTGGCCTGCTGGAGAGTGAGTCAAAACCTAATTAGTCACCAATTACTTCCACCCACGCTCACTTAAATAGTGATGCCACAACAGCCGAGCCGCCACCGCCCGGTAAGGCTGCCACTGCTCGGCCAGTTCATCCAGCTCGTCGTAGCTGGGGCGCGCTGGCAATTGCTTTACAGCATGTGCCGCAATCGCCAGCGCCAAATCGCCATGCGGCCACACATCCGGGCGGCGCAACACCATCAGCAAGTAAATGTCGGCGGTCCAGTTGCCAATGCCTTTTAGTTTGATGAGTGCCATGCGGGCCTCATCATCGGGCATCGCCTCCAACGCCGCCGGGCTGAACCGCCGCGAGACAATTTCTTGCGCCAGATGTCGCGCATAGCCCGTCTTTTGTCGGCTGAAGCCCACCGCTTTCATCTGGTCATCGTCCAACGTCAATAGCCTGCGCGGGGTCACGCGGCCCAGCACGCTGCGCAACTTATCAAACGCCGCCTTTGCCGAGGCCAGCGACACCTGCTGCTCCAAAATAATATGCACCAGCGTGGCAAACCCCGACTCACGGCCCCATAGCGGCGGCACGCCGTATTGCTGGTAAATCGCTTTGAGGTGAGCATCGCGCTTAACCAACACACGCACGGCGCGCGCTAGAGATTCGTCGTTGAGAGTTTCCATGTTGCTACCCCGCGAGAACAAACCCGGTTTTTTGCAAAAAACCGGGTTTGTTCTCGCTCGTTTGCTGCTGCTTAAATTTTCTCTCTCTCCAGCAACACAGCCTTGCGTTCGCTGCCCCAGTGATAGCCGCCTGTGCTGCCATCCTCGCGCACCACGCGGTGGCAGGGGATGACGATGCTGACCTTGTTGGAGCCGCACGCATTCGCCACCGCGCGCATGGCCGTGGGCTGCCCAATGGCTTTGGCAATCTCGCTGTAGCTGCGCGTCTGCCCTTCGGGGATTTGGCGCAAGGCCTGCCACACCCGCGCCTGAAACGCCGTGCCTTGCACGTCTAATGGCAACTTGCCCAACGAGGCATGATCGCGTTTGCGCTCCATAAACGCAATCACCGCATCGGCCCAATCGCGCAGCTCACTGCTGATGTGTTTCTCGATGCCCGCGTTCGGGTATTCCTGCATCAATTCACGCTCTAACTTTTCGTCATCATCGCCAAAGTAAATCGCGCAGATGCCATTCGCTGTTCCCGCCATCAACATGCGCCCCAGCAAACACGGCAACACGGTGTAACCAATCTGCATGCCGCTGCCACCTTTTTTGTAAATCGTCGGGGTCATGCCCAGCGTTTTGTTTTCATACATACGGCTGGCGCTCTCAAAGCCCGCGTTGTAAATCGCGTCGGTCACGCGGCCATTCGTCTTTAGCTCTTGTTTGATGTGGTTGGCCCGCTGCGCTTTGGCATATTGCAACGGCGAGACGCCCATCACCTTTTTGAACGTGCGCTGCAAATGAAACGGGCTGATGTTGAGCTGGCTGCTGAGTTCATCCAGCCGCGCCTTGCCGCTGTTGGCAATGATCTCGATGGCGCGTTGGGTCAACTCGGCGGCGTTGTCGGGCAGGGTCGCCTCGCGCGGGTGGCAGCGTTTGCAGGCGCGGAATCCGGCGGCTTCAGCTTCGTCGCAGGTGGCGAAGAAGACCATGTTTTTGCGCAGCGGCCTGGCTGGGCAACTGATGCGGCAATAGATGCCGGTGGTCTTGACCGCGACGAAGAACTGGCCGTCGTAATTGGCATCTTTGGCCTCCCAGGCCCGCCACATCTGCTCTTCGGTTAGTCTGCTCATCACGTTTTCCATGTGCAAGATGATACGGCGCAAGCGTTTGTGCGGCTATCCAAATCTTGCGGTCATCCTCCAAAGCAACAGGAGGCCGCGAATACACACCTGGTTTTTGCAAAAACCAGGTTTGTATTCGCTCGTTCGC
>JAYTNY010000731.1:0-4501 GCA_043748055.1 Roseobacter sp. | reverse complement strand
ATCTACGCACCTTCACGCCCACCAGCGTCGCCATCACCGCATGGCTCAGCTCGTGAAGCGCCACGCCGGGGAACAGCGGCACGGCATACAACACCGTGGCGGCTTCAATGTGCCCAGTCGTAATCAGCGCGATGCTTTGCAGCGTGCGGTGTACCGTGCGCTCCAGCAGCCACACCGCGCCGAAGGCCAGGAGGAAGATGAGGAGGGTAAGGATCAAAAGAGGGATTAGGGATTGGTGATTAGGGATTGGTGAGTTAATCCCCAATCACCATTCATGCCGCCTTCACAATTGCCGCAAAGTCTGCGCTCTTTAGGCTGGCCCCGCCAACCAGTGCGCCGTCAATGTCGGGCTTGCTCAAAATCTCGGCGGCGTTGGTGGGGGTTACGCTGCCGCCGTATTGGATGCGAATGGCATCGGCTACATCGCCCAATTGTTTGCGCAGTTCATTGCGCACAAACCAGCAGCGGCGTTGGGCGTCGTCGGGGGTGGCGGCGCGGCCTGTGCCGATAGCCCAAATGGGTTCGTAGGCCACCACCAAGTTTTGGGCTTGCACTTGCGTCACGCCCATCACACCTTCGCGTATCTGGCGCTCTAGCACGGCTTCGGTGTGGCCGGACTCGTTCTCGGCCAGCGTTTCGCCTACGCACAAAATGGGCCGCAGCCCATGCGAGAGCGCCGCTTGCACTTTGCGGTTCACCATGCGGTCGTCCTCGCCAAAAATCTGGCGGCGCTCGCTGTGGCCCAGAATCACGTAGTCCACAAGGCCTTGCAACATGGTCGGCGCAATCTCGCCGGTAAACGCACCTTTGGGCTCAAAGTGCATGTTCTGCGCACCCAGCTTGATGGCGCTTCCGCTAGGAGCGGCGGCGATGACGGCTTTAACGGCAGCAATCGAAATAAACGGCGGGCATAGCGCCACCTCGGCTTTGGTTACGTCGCGCAGCGCCTCGGTCAATTCGCTCGCCAGCGTCAAGGCTTCGGCCAGCGTCTTGTTCATCTTCCAGTTTCCGGCAATGAATGGGGTTCTCATATTGGTGATTAGGGATTGGGGATTAGTAATTCGAGATCAACTGATTGTATGGCTTTGTTTACGGCGTTTCATCAAGCTCAACACACGCGGCATCAGTTCGACATAGGCTTTATACAGCAACGGGTTTGGCGCGTAGTCCCACGCGCCCAAGCCCTCGGCAAATTGTGCACCAAAGCCTTGCTTAAAGCGCCACACACCGGCCATGCCATCGACTTCGTCATTCACATCTTCTGGTGCGCCCCACCAGTCGTAATGGGTGCAACCCTGTTCGCGTGCCCAACGCATAGCCGCAAACTGAATAGCATACGTCGGCATGTGTTCGCGGCCTTCGGTGCGGCTCATGCCATAAAAGTAATAGGCCGTGTTTGCAAACGTAAACAACACCAGCGCAGCCAACGGCTGGCCTTCATGCTCGGCCACAAAGCCTTGCGCGTTCATCGTCCGCCACGCATCCACGTAATAGTTTTTCTCTCGGATTAAGAAGCCATCGCGTTGCGCCGTCTCGGCATACATCGCGTAGAGCAAATCATCATCGGCGCGTGTCGTTTGTCGCACTGTCACGCCGCGCTTCTGAGCCAAGCGCACGTTGTAGCGCCATTTTTGCTTCATGCCTGCCAGCAGGTCGTCGTCGGTTTGGTTGATTGGGCTGAGGGCGGTGTTACGAAATTGCACTTGCGATGGCGAATAACGCCAGCCGCGTTGCTGCAGCATGTCGCGGATTTCAGGTAGCGGTGCAGTCCACTGATCGCCATCCAGCTTGAGCCAGAGGGCACGTTGTTGGCGGGCTTGCTGCTCCAGAAATTTGAGCGTAGCGCTTGAAGCGCTAGTGCCACATGGCCCCTTGGGGGCATACAGCACACACAGCGGCCCAGCCTTGCGCCGCAGCAATTGCACACATGCTTGCACGTGCGCACCATCCGCCAAAGCCCATCGTTGCGCAGCCCAGCCCCAACGCGCCTTAAACTCGCCCCAGGCCCAACTCTGCAACACATGCGGCTGTTGGCACTGGCGCAAGGCATCGTCCCAAGCGCGGGCATCGGTCATTTGCGTCCACATGCAGCGCAGAGTGAATGGTGAATGGGGATTAGGGATTGGTGCTTAACTAATCCCTATTTACTAATCCCCATTCACCTCCGCCACAAACTGCCCACTTTGCATCACCAGCACCTCGCGGCCATCGGCGCAAATGCCAGTTACGCGCGTCGTTGGCGTGCCAATCATCAAGTCCTCGTGCGCGTCGCTCTTGTTAATGCCGTAGGCCAGTTGCTCGTCTTCGCTCATGGCTTCTGCGCCTTGCACACCAGTGGGGTAGGCCGTGCCGAAGGCCATGTGGCACACCGCGTTTTCGTCAAACAGCGTGTCAAAAAACGTCAGGCCGCTCTGGTTGATTGGGGAGCGAACATCCACAAGCGCAATCTCGCCCAAAAACTTGGTGCCTTTGATCTCGAAGAATTGCTGCAACGTGTCCTGGCCCACTTTGGCGTTGAAGTTCACGACCTCACCATCCACAAATTTGAAGTAGGCGTCCCGAATCTCGCGCTCCAGCGGGAAGCCGGGCTTGGATGTGCGGGCGTAGCCATTCACCCGCAAGCGATGCGGCGTAGTAAAGACTTCCTCGGTGGGCATATTGGGCAAGAAGCGCACGCCCTGCGGAGTGCTAGCTGAAGCCGCCACCCAGTTCGGCGTGTCGGTCAGCCCTACGGTCAAATCGGTGACGGGGTTGCCGTCGTCGGCCAGAGCCTCATCCACAAAACGCACGGCCCGAATTTGGTTGCGGGCCATGAATTGAACGACACCGTTCAGCCGAGCATCGTGGGCCTGCCAGGCGGCAATAGGGTCGGCTTGGTCGGCGCGCACGGTGTGCAAAATATGTTGCCAAAGTTGGGCCACGCCTTCATCCGCAGAGAGCGCGGGGAAAACCTTTTTAGCCCAGGCGGGTGTGGGCACAGCGGCTACGCACCACGGCACGGCATCGGCCATCACAGCTTGGGTGACAAAGCGCAGCTTTTGCGCGCGCACGCTTTGCACGCGGCGCATGGTGGCGGGGTCAGCCTCGCTAAATGCATCCGGGAACTCCGAGCCAGTGATGCGAATGCGCGCCCAGCCTTCGTCCAATATCTCGCGTTGTGTAACGATTTCAAATTCGGGCAGGTAATCCAAATACTCCGGTGGGCTGTGCATCAAGCGCACGCAGGTGCTGGGGTCGTCGCTCCACACGTGGCGCACAAATTTTGCGCCTGCTTTGTAAGCCGATGCAGCCAGCAGCCGCACAAACGGCGCGTGAGCGAGATCGGCCGTAATCACAAAGCCCTGACCGGGCTGCAAGTTCACGCCAATTTTGATGAGCAGATCGGCATAGCGCTCTTGTTCAGTTTGCATAAGGGAGACTATAACAAACAAGGGCGTATGCCGTAGCACACGCCCTTGCGAGTGGTCACAAATTGGCTATTAATCTCAAATAGCCAATTGCGAATAGCTAATCGCCAATAGCTTACTTGACGATAACTTTCGCGCCGACTTCTTCCAGTTTCTTCTTGGTGTCTTCGGCGGTGGCTTTGCTCACGCCGGTTTGCACCACAGACTTGGCGGCTTCCACCAAGTCTTTGGCTTCTTTCAAGCCCAAGTTGGTGATGGCGCGCACCACTTTGATGACTTCGATTTTCTTCGGCCCGATGTCATCGAACACCACATCGAACTCGGTCTTCTCTTCAACCGGTGCGGCGGCAACGGGCGCGCCACCGCCGGCCATCATCATCGGTGCAGCGGCGGCGGTTACGCCCCACTTCTCTTCCAACATCTTCTTCAACTCGGCTGCTTCCAGCAGCGTCAGGCTGTTGAGTGACTCAACAATTGCGTTCAAATCTGCCATTTCAAAAATCCTTTTTTACAGAAGTCATCAGTTTTCAGCCGTCAGTTTTCAGTGAGTGCTTGTGATGGCTACTAACTGATAACTGACGACTGAAAACTGATGACTAATTCCAAATAACTACGCCGCTGCCGGCGTCTCTTTGTCAATCCTCGCCTGAAGCGCATACAGGATGCTGCCCACAGCCGAATTCAGCACGCCAACGATGTTGGATGCGGGTGATGTGATGGTGCCGATAATCTGGGCGCGCAGCACATCAATGGAAGGCAGGTCGGCTAGGGCTTTAATCTGGGCCGCATTAATCGCCTTGCCGGTTAGCACGCCGCCAACCACGCTGAGTTTGTCGAACTCTTTGCTCAGATCGCCCAGCGCCTTTGCCACCACGGGCGCGTCGCCATAGACGAAGCTCATCGCCGTCGAGCCGATCAGCCATTCTGCGGGCACGTCATAGCCCTTCGCCTTCAGCGCGCGCGACACCAGCGTGTTCTTGGTGATGTGGAACTCGGCCTTCGCCTCGCGCATCTGCTTGCGCACCTTGTCCAACTGCGGCATGGTCATGCCGCCGTATTTGGTGATGATGACTGCCGTGCTGCCGTCCAACATC
>JAYTNY010000730.1:0-7568 GCA_043748055.1 Roseobacter sp. | reverse complement strand
CCTGTGCGTCCAATGCGTTCGCGCCCAGGCCGTACACCGTCTCGGTTGGGAAAGCCACCAAGCCCCCTGCACGAATGATTTGTGCGGCACGCGCAATTGCTTCGTCAAAGTTCTCTGCCGAGAGAACAATTCGTTGAGTTTTCAATCTTTCATCAAGACCCCCGACCCCTAAAGGGGAGTCGTTGATCTCATCTATAAGTTCATCTAATTCATTATTGCTAACGAATAGCTGAGCGTATAGAGAAACTCAAGGACTCCCCTTTAGGGGTCGGGGGTTACAACCAAAACCGCCAAAACATCCACGCCGAGACGACGAGGCCTGCGCACACGATGACCACGCGCAGCGTTTGCTGCGGAATGCGTTTGGCAACCAGCGCAATGGCATAGCCACCAATGGCCGAAGCCACTGCGCCCAGCAGCGCCACCGGCAGGTCAATCTTGCCATCGAAGAAAAAGCGCACAGCGGCAGTGCCGTTAATAAACGTCGCCAGCGTAGTTTTGATGGCGTTCATGCGATGCACATCGCGCATGCCCATGACGTTGAACGAGGTGAGCATTAATATTCCGATGCCTGCGCCAAAGAAGCCACCATACGCCGAGATGATGAACTGCAAGATGCAGCCCAGTACGTAGCTATTCGTGCTAATGCCGCCATCTTCTGCACGGCGTCCCAGCTTAGAGACGAAATTGCGCCCGGCAAACACCAACACCGCAAACAGCACTAGAAACGGCACGATGCGCCGGAAGGTCTGCTCAGACGTAATCAGCACCGCGTTGGCCCCCAGCAAGCTGCCCAGAATGGTGGGGATGAGCAGGATGAGGAGCGGGCGCAGCACTTTTTTGAGGTCTTCGCGGTAGGCAAAGGTGCTGGCGACAGAGGCAGGCACAAGCGCCGCCGCATTGGTGGCGTTGGCAACGATGGAGCTGAGGCCACCGGCCAACAACCCGCTAAACGAGAACACCGTGCCCCCACCCGCCACAGCGTTAATGCCGCCCGCGACGATGAAGCCGATGAAGATGACGAGGTAACGAGGGAGATCGGAGAAATCCATAAGTGAGGTGGATTATCGCCTCCACATAGTCGCAGATGCAGGCCGCGCGATAGTTGTAGTCGTATAATTCTTTGCAGCAGTGTTGGCCGAAAAGTCGCCCGTTTTGGCGAGGACGCTTGGAGTAATTCAAGATAGGCCATTCCCGCCGCCCCGCTGTTAAGAGGGCGGCATTTCTTTGCCTATAACTCTGCTATCACCCCTTTCTTTAACGCTTGCCGGATGATTGCAATAGCTTCGTCATTGCCTGCAGCTACCTGCTTGTATTGGTAATGCTGACCACCGCAATTACGATTCGCTCAGCTTGCTCCGCTCCATGCGTTCCTTCTCGGCCATGCAACGGTAAGCACAAATTGTTAGCATCTACACCGCAGGATACATCAAGCCAGCGCAAAGCCTGCTCATCGCGGCGAAGCTGGCCGCGCACGTCCAGCCGACGCAGGATGTAACGCTTGCCCTCAAAGCCCACGTTTTGCAGCCGTGCGCGGGCTTTGGCGAGTTCGGCGGCAAATTGTGCCAGCCCTATTTCGCCCTGCCCTTCGTCACTGTGTGCGGCCCGCGCACGCTTGTTCTTCAACGCATCCAACGCCTTGCCTACTCGCTTGGATTCGGCGCGCAAGGCCTCCAACTCGCTGCCCTCAGCATCGCCACACATCGCGGTTAGGCGCGCCAGCTTGCTGGCGTGCCGTTGGATGTCTTTATCGAGCGCGGCCACGTTGTCGCGCTCATTCTGGCGTTCGGCTTGTTTGCGCTTCAGGTATTCGCGCACGGCCTGCACCAACGTTTCGGGCGCGCTCATCACCAACAACAGCCAACCCCAGACCGCGTTATCCAGCGCGTGCAGGCTCACGTACTTCTCTGCACAAGTGCGTAAGGTCTTGGTGCGAGTCACGCTTGCGCATTGGTAATGGAAATAGTCTTGACCGTTAGCAGTATGAATCGCACCTCGATAGCGCATCCCGCAAGTGCAAGTCAGATGATCGCTGAGCAAGTACTGATGTTTGCGCGCGCCGATTTTGGTTTGACGGTTCAACTCACATTGCAGACGCGCCGCTTCAAATGCGGCTTCGTCAATCACCGCAAGCTCTGGCACGCTGATGCGCTGACCTTTGGAGATGACCACGCCGCGATAGGCTTCGCTTTTGAGGATGCGCAACACCGTAGCCGGATGCCAGCCCTTGCCGGTCGCCCGCCTGCCTGCCTTGCCGCTCTGCCCAGGTGGTGGAATGCTTTCGTGGTCAAACGTCTCACAGATGGCCCGCAGCGACATCGGCACTTCGTCCTTTGTGCCGTTGAACATCCTGAAGATGCGTTGAACGATGGCAAGCTCTGCCGGATGAGGCACAAACCGAACATCCTTTCGCTGGCCTTCACGCCGTGCGCCGTAGGGTTCGGGCGCATCGCCCACCCACTTACCCGCCTCAGCTTTGCGCCTCATGCCGCGCTGTGTGCGCTCACGTATTGCCTTGCGCTCTTGCCCACCCTGCCAACTGCTGAGCAAAAATACGATGTCGGTCTCATCGGTCAGTCGGCCCTTATCGCAAAAGTGAATCTGGTATCCCGCCCGCAACCAGGCCCGCGCCGTTATCAGCGCGTCTACAAGGTCACGGCTGAAGCGGTCTGCGGTGTAGAACACCACGCCATCGGCCTTGTCGCTGCGCATCATCGCATCCGCTATCGCGCCGGTCTTGCGCTCCAACATGGGCGTAGCGCCGCTTACATCCTCCCGCAGTTCCGGCAAGGCTTCAGCGCCCAGCCGGTGGATGTACTCCAAGTCGCCAGCAATCTGTGAATCCAGCGACGTGCCGTTATCAGCCTGGTCTTTGGTGGATACGCGGGCGATGGGGATAAGGCGAAGGGCTTGCGCCTTTGTGGGCTTTGGGGATAGACTCTGCATTGCTTGTTTTAAGTTTGCGGGCGCGAGTTGTTTCTAAGGCTAACTCGCGCCCGCGCTTTGTATCACTACTCAGTCAGTCGCACAATCTCGCCGCGTTCAACGATTTTTACTTTGCCGTTCTCGCCCTCATCAGCACGATAGCCGTGCAACGTAATCGTCAGCCCGTCCGCTGTGTTAGTGAACTCAAGCCCCACCCCGCCGCTGTGCATCTTTGCCAGCGATGCGCGTAGGGCGATTAGACCTATCTCCGCGTCTGACCGCTTCGATGAGGTCGCGCCGCTCCCGTTGTTGTTTTGATTCCTCTGCATGTTGTTGTTTCCGTTCGATTGATACGTCTGTTGTCTCGTAGCCTTCTAACCACTCGCGCTTTAGTCCGCTGCCCAGGGCCAGGCCGAACCGCCCGCCGCCGCGACTGAGCAACCGCCAGCCATCATCGTCTACGCCGCTCGCTTCTAGTTGTGTTACCGGCTCGGCTTCATGCTCAGTCGGTAACACAAATTCGCTTGCAGGCGGCTCTACGATTTTGGGTTGCCTTGTCCCTTGCCGCTGCGCAACATCTCGCGCAACTCATCGGCGCTCTTGCCGGTGTATTCGTCGGCCAGGCTCGGCATGGTGGGCGCGTCCTTCGCCATGTTTAACGCGGGCTGTGCTGTGCTGCGTGTCGGCCAGTTACCCGCGCCCGCTTGTGTAGCCTCCATCAACAGGTTGCGCGCATCGGCCCGCATTCGGGCGTTCTGCAATTCAAGCTGAGCAAGGCTTAGCTCATGCTCGGCTTCGCGCTTCTTCATGCTGAAGCCCGCGTCAATCTCCTTCTCTTTGCGCGCCCGCTCTGCGTGTGGGCTGAACATGGGATACAGCACCGCGCCTAGCGCATTGCTGAAGATTACGAAGGCCACAAGCCAAATGCTCACGCTGTTGATGAAGTCGGTGTATTGCACTCGCAGCGCGCTGTGCATGAGACTGTCGGCCACAAGACACATGCCCACCCCGATTAAGTCGGCTGTCGTCAACAGCGCGGCTAACGTGGCCTGGTTGCCTTCGGCGCGATGCTCATACAGGTAGCTCCACACCAACACGCCCACGTCCAGGCCCAGCAATGCAGGCAAGGCCATGAGCATAGATTGGTCGGGCATGGTGCTGCGCAGAATGTCGAGCGAGCGATAGCCGGTGTAAACCAGCAACGCCCACTTCAGGATTTCAAACGGCAAGCCGTTGCCGTTCTTCGGTAGGTTGAATTTCATCTTGATTGTCCTTGTTGCGCCGCGCCATGTTGCCCAACACGATGAGCGCCACGACCACGACGATGCTTGTTTGTGTGAACGGTTCAGGGATGAACGTAAGCATGAAGGCCAGCCCAGCCGACACCGGCCCAGCAATGAGCAACCCGCCCCAGCTAATGCGCCACTCAATCGCGTAGATGATGGGTGCAAGGGCCATGCACGCGGCGGGAATGTAGGCGACTTCATCGGCACCAAAGGCCAGCCAGCCCACCCATGCGGCATAGGTTGCGCCTGCTGTGGCCGAAAGCAGGCACGCCGCACGGATGAGCGCGGGCAAGCTGCGCACGATGAAGCGCAGCACGTCTATGCCGATGCGCCTGGAAAGCTGCACCGCTTCGGCCAGGGCCGCGCGCTCACCCTCTCGCAGGATGGGGCTTTCGTTGCTCTCGTTCATCTCGTTAACGGGGGTTGCCGTGTCGGTCTTTGGCATAGCCGCCAGTTGCTACCCAGCCAAAGAATGCAAACAACACTGCGACCATGAGCGCGACGATGACGTTGGTGCTTAGCTCAAACGACGCGGCTTGTTCGATGAGGCTTGTTTGGGTGGCGGGTTGCGCCTCGGCCTTGCTGGGTTCGGCCTGCGAGACTTGCGCCGCTGCTGCGACCGGTTGCCGTCTGTATTGGGCCATGCTCACGTTGTCGCATCCGGCCAGCAGTGCGGCGAGGGCTATCAGGGTGATTAGCTTCTTCATCGCCCTACCCCGCTACCCTTCGTCGGTTCAATGGCACGCATGTCTTTGTAGATGCTGGCGTAGCGCCGCCGCTCCGCGATGCTGTGCGAGGTCTGAGGTTCAATCGTGCGGTAGTGCCGGTGGCACTCACGCAGGTATTGTAGGAAGTCGAATGGCTTATCGTCTTGGTTGGTAAAATTTGAGGCGTTCATAGTCTTTCGTGGGTTGTGAACGATGACCTGCGCCGCCGTCGAAAGTTGCGCAGGTTATTTTGTTTTCTGTTGCCTTGCCTGCTTCTCTTTTGCCCTAGCGAAATCAGCACGGCGACGCTCTCGTGCCTTATTGCCCAGCTTTACCACCTCGCGGGTCGTATCTTCGTAAAGCCCAATGCTTGCAATGGCCGCGCCTAGTCGCACCATGCGCTTAACACTTGGCGACATGGTTTTAATCTCTTCTCTCGTGAATAGTCCTTTCATTTGCTCATCTCCCAAAATAGATTGCTGTTAATCGTGGGTTGCGTCTTGTGTGGGGTTAGTTCACTGCCTGGGGTTCACCTGCCTTCTTGCGCCGCTGTTTGCGCCATGCCTTCATTGCTGCGACATGGGCAAGCACTGACGCGCGCTCAATCATCAGGACGTTGCCGAATTTCGAGGATGCGACTTTGCCAACTGCGCACAAATCGCGGATGTAGGGCTGCGAAAGTCCGGCCAACTTTGCCGCCTCGGATGTGGATATATAAGCATCCATAGGCGATAGGGTAGCAGATATGGTCAATCGTGTCAATCTGGTTACTACCAATATTTACAAATTGACAGAAAACTCAACCGAACGAGGAATGCGGTTAAGGCATTTGAATCTTGCGCGTGGTTACGGTGGGTATCTTCAGCTTGCCGTCCCGATACTGTTGCAACGAGTGACGTAGAAAGAACGCAATGACGGCGTTAGGTGCAACGCCGTTTACTTCAGCAATCGCTTTCAGTTCCTCATACTCACTTGTTCGGATACCTGTCGTAATCACTTTGCGCCGGTCTGAGGACTTAATCCCGCGCCCACCTTTTGAGATTGGTAGGCTCGAAACTGGCTTACTCCGTGACATAAGAGGTATTGTCAGCTAACCAAGCTCAACAGTCAAAACAGACAATCCAGAAGTAACGGTAGTCACAAGAACAACCATAACTACAATCGCTCAAAACGCTCCTAATTTCAACGCACCCCCATTTAGGCACTCGACACCTAAAACGCTCCACAAGGGCTATGTGACGCGTCACGAGCGGTTTTTAGGCCCGCTATGGCGATGCTGTGCGGTCGCAGCGCCAAACCCTACAGTTTCAACTTCAACATACGGGCTAAAGTGGCTCCAAAGAATTCATCTGCTTCACCCGCTGCATATTGAAACTGCTTTGCAAGTCGGCTGTAAGTCGCCCATCTCATGCCCTTTGGCTTGTCGGGTAACTCATGCCAACTTAAGCCCACACAATCCGCGCCGCGCTGCACTAACTTCTTTTGCAGCTTCAGCGCCCTATCTTGCCAGAGACTAAAGCCGCGTTCACGTCGTAAGTGGTACGTCAGCCGGTAGCAGTGACGACACGCAAAGTAATGCACATGCTCATCACTGTGGTTGTAAGTATGTGGGTAGTAAAACAGCCGAAAGACGCGACAGTCACACGAAGGACAATGCAGCCAGGCCCGCCGCTTGCCATAGGTGCAAAAGGTGTAGCTAACGCGTATTCGTTGGCTGTGGCGTTTATCGTTGGCCGTGACGATGGTTAGGACAATCTCGCCAGATATGCCAGGCCCAGCCATTGCAACAATGCGATGCTTTGCGCCGCGTGAATGGGTGAAATTCCACTCACTTGCTTTCAGTTTATCCGGTTCAATCAAACCCGCGCGCCTCAGCATGGCCGCATCCATCTTTACGGATGCGTCAACGGTTACATGCTTTCGATTGTGGCCGCCACTGCCATACCCACCCATTGAATAAAAGCCCTATTTAGCCTAATGTTTTATGACAAAACTTCAGCCCTATAAATCGCCTTTCTTTGACTTCTCAGCCAGTTGCAGCGCGGTAATGCTGCCATCGTGACGCAATGAAATTTCTAGCGCGCTCATGTGGTCTATCGCAATCGCCGCGCCTATCTCATCACCCGCTGTAATGCCCTGGGATTCACGCCGTGCAAGCTGCGACAAACGCATCACCTCACGGCCCAACACAAGCCGCGTCACCCACTCGCGGGCCTTCGGTTCGCCATCCTTCGCCAGCTCTACAGCCTTATCTACGATGACACGCCACACGTCAGGCGTGATTGCGTCGCCCAGGACAGCCACGTAATCGCGTTCAACTGGGCGAACTTTTGCCACGGCTTGAGATTTTGTCTTGCTCACGTTCTTAGCTCCACATAGTGCGACATTTGCGACACGGGCGCGAGTGTGGCCGCATTAGGAATATTGACCATAGTGCAAACTCACCGGCTTGTTGGTGCGCCCTGTGCATCTGCCGCGCGCCGTGCGTTGTCTGCGTCATGCTGGGCAATCAGGTGGGCACGATGAGCGCGAAAGAACCGCGCACGCGCATCTACTGCGCTCCAATGGGCAATCACGTAATCGCCACCGTCGCCGCTAGTCATTGCCCTTGCGATGATACTGGCCGCTGTTCTTTCAAGACCCTCGATCA
>JAYTNY010000729.1:0-7588 GCA_043748055.1 Roseobacter sp. | reverse complement strand
GAGCAAAGCCTGAGCGAGGTCTCGGCCCAACACAGCGCACAACACAATGCCGATTTTTTGAAGGGGCTGGGCTATGCCATCTGAAATAAACCTGGGCTTGTTTGGGTGCGGGGTGATGGGGCAACGCCATATTAAAGGCATGGCGAGGCTGCAACAAGTCAATCGCTCGCGCGTGGGGCTGGTGGGCGTGTGCGATTTGGTGCCGGAGAACGCCGAGCGTGCTGCGGCGTTGGCCGAACAATTGCTGGGCCAACGCCCGCGCATCTACGCCAGCTTTGCAGAGATGCGCAAAGATGTAAATGTGAAGGTAAACGCCATCACGCTGACGACGATGCCCAATGCGCATGTGGGGCTGGGCATAGAAGCGTTGGCCGCAGGTGTGCATGTGCTGTGCGAGAAACCCATCGCCTTAACGGTGAAACAAGGGCTGCGTTTGATTGCGGCGGCGCGTGCGGCTGGGCGCAAACTCTCGGTGGCCGAGAACTATCGGCGCGACCCGATGAACCGGCTGGGCAAGGCCCTGCTGGATGCGGGTGTAATTGGCAGGCCGTTTTTGATGACACAGTCGTCATCAGGGTCGGGCGAGGATGTGGTGATTACGCCGTGGCGGCACCTGAAAAAATCGTGCGGCATCGCGGTGGACATGGGCGTGCATTACACCGACATCTTGGAATATTTTCTGGGACCGGTGAGCAGCGTGGTGGGCATCAACGCCGTGGTGGATGCGCAGCGCAAAGGCAGTGACGGCAAGCTCCATCCGGCAGATGCCGAGGACTTGACCGCAGGTGTGTTGCAATTTGCGAGTGGAGCCATTGGCAACTACCTGCTCAGCATGGCCGGGCGCGGCGAGGGCCATTTCTTGCGGATGATTTACGGCACACAGGGTTCGCTGAAGTTGCCGCCAGACCGCAGCGGCCAAGCGGTGCAGTGCGTGCAGCGCGTGAACGGCAAAGACGTGCCAGTGCCCGAAGCAGAGTTGCTCGCGCTTGTGCCCAGCTTCAAGTTAGATGACACGACGGCGGCGCTATTCGGCGGGCCGCATCATGCGCCGCGCCTCAGCTCGTATCAGATGGATTGGGCGGCTATTGACGCCAGCCTGATCGCCATCGAATACGATGATTTGGCGAATGCCATCTTGAACAATTGCGAGCCGGAAGTGAACGGCGAACAGGGCAATCGCTCGTTGGCACTGATGTATGGCTTTCTGGAATCGCAACGCCTGGGCCGCATGGTTTCGGCGGATGAGTTGACGAGTGGGCAAGTGAGTGCGTATCAGGATGAGTTAGAGTGATTCAAGACTCCAAAACTCTTTCGACAGGATTACAGGATTTAACGGGATAAATCCTGCTGAATCCTGTAATTCTGTCCATTTCAAATAACGTCGGATGAAGTGAGGTTGAGGTTCAATGTTCCCCTGGCAAAACAAAGTAGATTTTGGCGTGGTGCATCCGTTGGCGTTTTTGGCGTGCCGCACAGGCGAAGGGCCGGTGCTGGAAACGCTGCAAACCATTGTGAACGACGCGACGTTTGGCGCGGTGGAGATTGCGCCGCCCAAAGACCCCGCCGTGCGCAAGCAGGCGCGTGAGCTAATAGCAGCGGCCAAGCTGCAAGTGGTGTATTTGCCCGTGCTGCCCATCTTGCTGGAAGACTTGGGCGTGGGCAGCGCCGATGAGGCACGCCGCAAGACCGCGATGGCGCGGCTGTTGCCGTTGCTGGATGAGGCTATCGAGTTCAACGCGCCGCTGGCGATGGTGATGGCCCCACGAGATGTGCCGATTGCAGAGCGCCCGGCGGCATTGGAGCGCTTTGCGGAGGACGTGCGCACGATGTGCGATTACGCCGATGCGCGTTCGACGCAGCAGCGGTTGCACATCACCCTAGAGAATTTTGACCGAGACGTGGAGAAGAAGCGCTTGCTTGGGCCGACGGTGGAGGCGGCTGCATTTGCAGACCAAGTAGACCGCCAAAATTTTGGCCTGACGATTGACCTGAGCCATTTGCCGCTGCTGCGCGAGACGCCACAGCACGCGCTGCAAGCAGCGGGGCGGCATTTGATTCACGCCCATATTGGCAACTGTGTGGTGGCGCACCCGGAGAGCAAACTGTATGGCGATTTTCATCCGCGCTTTGGGCATCAGGAGGGCGTTAACGATTTGCCACAAGTCGTTGAGTTTCTGACCGAGCTGAATGCGGTGAATTACTACGCCAACGCTCGCCAGCGTTTGGGCAGCATGCCGATTCTTTCGATGGAGATTCGCACCAGCGATGAGAGCAGCGAGACCGTGCTGGCGAATGGCAAGCGCACCTTTGCGCGGGCGTGGGCAGAAGTGATGCGTAATTCGTGACAATTCATCTAATGACACAAACTATCAACATCGTCGTGTGGGATTCGGTGGGCAATGTGATGTGGGGTGTGCCGGAGTGGGACAGCCGACCCGAAGCCACGCGTGCGCAACTTATTGAAGAGCATCCGAATGGCGAGGCGGGTGCGCGGGCCGACGCACCGAGTTGGGCGCAGCTTTTCGCGGGCCTCGACGTGAACCTGACGCATGTGAAATCTGCCGACGAATTGGAGCGAGTGATTGCCGAAGCCGACTACTTGATAACGCACAAGGTGATGGTGCCGAGCGAGGTATTGCGCAAGGGCAAGCGGATTCGGCTGGTGCAACATCTGGGTTTTGATGCGCGCGGCATTCCGCTGGATGCCGTGCGCGAGTTGAGCGTGCCGTGTGCGGCCACGCCGCTCATCAATTACTTTGCCGTGGCCGAGCATTGCTGGGCGCTGATCTTAAATCACCTTAAAAAGATGGCGGGCCAGCGCGAGGGCATGCGCACGCGGGCGTATTTGGAAAGGCAGTGGGGCACGTTTCGCGGGTTGCAACTGGCCTGCGACCAGACATTGGGCTTGCTGGGCTTTGGCGAGATCGCCCGCCCGATGGCGCGCATTGCCAAGGCCTTCAACATGCGCGTGCTGTATTGGGATGTGGTGCGCTTTGAGGTGTTAGAGGCCGAGTATGGCGTGGAGTATGTCTCGTGGGAGCGCATCTTTAGCGAGCCGGATATTGTGAGCATGCATTTGGCACTGAACGACAAGACGCAGGGCATTATTGGCAAGCAGCAGATTGACCGCATGAAACATGGCGCGCTATTTCTAAATACTGCGCGGGGCAAGCTGGTGGATCAAGCTGCGCTGACGCAAGCCATCCGCGAGAAACGCATTACGGCGGCGTTGGATGTGTTCGCCGAAGAACCCTTGCCCATCGATGATCCCTTGCACGCGCTGCATGAGGACTTGAGCTATGACTTGACCCTGACCGCGCACACCGCCTGGCAAAGCCCGTGGACGCATGTGCGCGATTCGCTGATGATTTGGAACAACGTGTTGCGGGATTTGCGAGGGGAGCGAGTGGAGTGGTTGATGGTGAATGGTGATTAGGGATTCGATTCACCAATCACCAATAACTTTATGCCTATCCAATTCGGTTTCTGCCTCCCCATCTTCGCCTGGCCGGGTGCGCGGTTGTTTCGCACGCCAGGGTTTGCACAATTAGACGTGCCGCGCTGCATGCAACTGGGCGTGCTGGCCGAGCAGTTGGGCTATCACTCGTTGTGGGTGGCCGACCATTTGATGCTGGGCCAAGACGAAGCGATTCTGGAGGGCTGGACCACGCTGGCAGCGTTGGCAGGCATGACCCAACGCGCGCGGCTCGGCATCATCCACTACAACCATGTCTTTCGCCATCCGGCGTTTACGGCCAAGATGGTAGCGACGCTGGATCAGATCAGCGGCGGGCGCATGATTCACTTTGTGGACTATGGCAACAACGCCCGCGAATACTTGGCGTATGGCATGCATGATGACGCTGGTGATGATGCAGCACGCGCGATACGCATTGCGCAGATGGCCGAAGGGCTGGAACTGACGCTGGCGTTGTGGCAAGCCGATGAACCCGTGACGTGGCACGGCGTGCACTACCTCACCCGCAACGCTGTGTGCAAGCCGAAGCCATTGCAACAGCCGCGCCCACCGATTTGGATGGGCGAGGTGTGGCCGGAGTTGCTGAAGGTGGCGGCGCGGCACGCCGATGCGTGGAACACCACGCCGGTCTCGGTGGCGGAGTTGCGACGGCGGCTGGCGCTGCTGAAGGCCGCTTGCGATGAGGCCGGGCGGGATGTCACCACGATTGAGAAAACGTTGGAGATTCAGGTGTTGATTGCGCCGGATGCCGCAGGCCTGCGTCAGAAGTTGCGGGCCATGCTGGCGTTACTTCCATCCAACGAAACCGCAGACGCAAACCTGATGCGCTATGTGAATGGCGATACCGATGCTTTGCCCGACGAGATGCGCGAAAGCTGGCTGGCTGGCACACCCGAACAAGTGCGCACACGGGTGCAAGCGTATATCGCCGAGGGCATTACGCACTTTATGCTGTGGTTTGTGGATGCGCCGGACGACAGCGGCCTGCGTTTGTTCGCCGAGCAGGTGATGCCAACCTTTGCCCATGAATCTTAATCATTTTCATCGCCGAATTATTGAGAAGACGAATGATGCCGCGGCTGCGCCGGTGTTGATTGTGGCGTTTGGCGACAGCGTGACGCAGGGCATGACGGCGCTGGGCCAGCAGACGCATGACCGCGTGTATCACGCCCAGTTCAAACGTAGCCTGGAGATTTATTACCCTAACTGCACCTTCAGCGTGATTAACGCGGGCGCGAGTGGGCAAACGGCGACCGATGCGTTGCAGCGGCTGGAGCGAGATGTGATTCGGCATCAACCCGACCTGACCTTGATTACGTTTGGGTTGAACGATGCCTGGCAAGGTCTGCCGGGGTTGGTGGTTTTTAAGACGGCGCTGACAACGCTGGTTCGGCGCACGCAGACCGAGACGCAGAGCGATGTGATGGTGCTGACGCCCAGCTTTATGAACAAGGCCACTGATGCGACGCACGCCGCACGCGTTGCGCCGGAACATCAGGGCTTGATTGCGGGCATGGCCGCCATCCAAAACAGCGGCACGCTGGCGGCCTATGCCCAGGCTATCCGCGAGGTGGCGGAAGCATGCGATGCGGTGTGTGCCGATGTGTATGCCGATTGGGAAGGCTATGCAGCAGGCGGCGTGAACACGGATGTGTGGCTTGCCAACGGCTTAAATCACCCAACCGAAGAGGCACACCAAATTGCGGCAGATGTGCTGATGGAGCGAGTGCTAAAAACCAATGCTGGATAAAGCAATTGACACCCTCGAAATCCTGCGCGTGGTGGTGCCATTGCCCACACCACTGCGCGTGTGGGGCAAAGCCATTACGACGCGCGAATTTGTGCTAGTGCGTGTGCATGCAGGTGGTTGCGTTGGCACCGGCTTTGCGTTGGCGCGGGGCATGGAGATTGGCCGCGTAGTGGAACACCAGATTAAGCAACGCGTTATTGGCCAGCCCGCCAGCGCAATCCGCAACATTTGGCAAGGCTTGCGCGATGGCACACGCATGACCGGCGACACCGGGCTGTTTGCGCGGGCGCTCTCGGTGGTGGACATTGCGTTGTGGGACTTGCTGGGCAAGCTGATGAACGCACCGCTGTGGCGGGTCTGGGGCGGGGCGATGCAGGCTGTGCCGTGCGTCGCCATCTGCGGCTACTACCGTTTTGAGTACTCGGTGGGCGCGCTGCGGGGCGAGGCTGAGCGATTGTTAGCGGCGGGCTATCGGCGCTTCAAGATTCCATTTGGCGAGGACTTGGCGCTGGATGTGCAACGCGTGCGGGCGTTGCGCGAGGTGGTGGGGCCAGAAGCCATGATTGGCCTGGATGCGAGCGGCGTGTTCAACTCGATCAAAGACGCGTTGGCTGCATGGCGGCGGGTTGAGCCATTCGACATCGCCTTTCTGGAAGACCCATTTGCGGCTTCGCAGTGGGAGATGGCGATGCAGTTGGCGCGGGTTGCGCCAGCCAAGATCGCTTTTGGCGAATCCATTACGACACCGCAGATTGTTCAGCAGTTGGGTGCGGCCAATGGCGTAGATATCGTTCGGCCCGATGCAACCGTGCAACACGGCATTACCGGCTTTTTGCAAGGCATTGCGCCTGCGCTAGAGAACCGCGTCAGCATCTTCCCGCACTACTACCCAGATATTCATGCGCCGCTGGCCGGGGCGTTGGGGCTAAGCATGATTGAAGAATCGCCGAGCGAAGCGGACACGGTGGGCTTTGGGGTGTTGCGCGCCGAACAGCCCATCATTAAAAATGGGCTATGGCAATTGACGGAGCGACCAGGGTTGGGGGTGGTGTGGGATGAGGATGCGATTCGGAGTTACAGTGCCCCAAGCGATTGAAGCGCTTGGGGCACTCGCGATTCAACGCATCCGCTTCTGCGCCAACTCCAACAACAATGTGTCTCGTGCGTTAAGCACATCAGCGGCGCTCTTCTTCGACCAATCGTAAAAGCCCTTGCCCGTTTTCACACCCAGCTCGCCTTTATCCATTTTCTCTTGCAGCAGTTTGTTTGGCCCAGTCTGCACATCTAAATCGGCCAGCAAATACGAGTGAATGGCGTGAACGGTCGGCACGCCCACCAGATCAAGGTGCTCGAAGATGCCCAGTACTGGCGTGCGTGCACCAAAACTGGTTTTCATCGCGTCATCCACTTCTTCGGCGGTGGCAATGCCTTGCTCCACAATAGCCAACGCCTCGCGCCACAGCGCATGTTGCAGGCGGTTGGCCACAAAGCCCAGCGCCTCTTTGCGGCACAGCACTGGGGCATGGCCGGTGGTGCGCAAAAAAGCCATGACGGTTTCGGTCACATGCGGCGCGGTCTTCTCGCCGGGAGCCACCTCGACCAATGGCAACAGGTGCGGTGGGTTCCAATAATGGCCCACAATCATGCGCTCTGGGTGCTGCATGTTTTGCGCAATATCTGTGGCGCGCATGCCGCTGGTGATGCTGACCAGAATCGCATCGGCACGGCAATGCGATTCCAGCTCGGCAAAAAACTGTTGTTTGATCGTCAGGTCTTCCGTCACACATTCGATTACCAGATCGGCATTGGCAATGCTCTGCAACCCAACCCGAAAGGCAATGCGCGCAAATAGTGGTGCAATGGCTTCGGGCTTGATGAGGCCGTAGGGCAGCATGGCATCCAGGTTGGCTTGAATTTTTTCGCGTGCGCGTTGCAGGCTGGTCTCGGAGCGACCGACGATGATGGCTTGGTAACCTGCCGCAGCGCAGGTCTGCGCAATGCCGGGGCCCATCTGCCCGGTGCCGATAACGGCCACCGTTGCAACTGTTTTGGGAGAAAGCTGTGAATCCATGATGCATGAGTATATTGATCTTGCCGGACCCGCTAAAATGCATTCATTCACAACAAGCCAAAAAGCAGGAAAACGATGCCCGTTCAAATTGATGTTTGGTCCGATTTTGTTTGACCGTATTGCTACAAAGTTTCCTTCAGTTTGAAGGAACTCCAACACACCTATGGCGTGCAAATTCGTTGGCGCTCGTATGAGCTTCGCCCAGAAGGTTCACCGCCCATTCCGCCCGAGTACAAGGCACGCATTGAACAAGCACGGCCCGTATTTGCCAGCAGCATGCTGGCCGAGC
>JAYTNY010000728.1:0-6078 GCA_043748055.1 Roseobacter sp. | reverse complement strand
CTATGACTTTGAGGTGTGGGATGCGAATAAGCAGGTTATTGCTACCTCGGATCAAGGCCAGCCTTTACCTTTGCCCGAAGGGGCTGCGTTTGTTCGAGTAAAAACAGATCGGCTATTTCAGGGCAAGTGGCATTTTGACCGCGCGTGGTTTCCGGAATATGCGCCAACACAGATGCCAGAACTACCTGAGCATCGACACTAAACATCATCTGAAATAGACAGGATGACAGAATTTAATCCTGTGAAATTCTGTCATCCTGTCAAAAGACTTTTTCCCTGCAAACTGCGTCTCTACTCTTGTCTCACCGCGCTGGCGATGGCGATTTTGCCCAGCCGCAGCATGGGGTAGATGCCCGCCAGCAACGCCGAGATCACGGCTACCAACATTGCTTGCGCAAACGTCGTCCATTGCAAATCCAGCCGAATGGTCCAGCCAAAGCTGCGCAGGTTGATGATGTAGACCAGAATGACCGCCAGAAGCAACCCGGCTGGGATCGAAAGCAAACCCGCTGTGCCGCCCATCAAGCCGGTTTCCAACAGCGTCATGCGCCACATCTGGCGCAAGGTCATGCCGTTGGCGCGCAACATGCCCAGCTCGCGGGTGCGCTCAATCTGCAAGGCCATTAATGCGCTCAGCACGCCGATAAACGCCACGACCGTTGCCAACAAATTTAACGCGCCGGTAATGGCAAACGTGCGATCAAAAATTTGTAGCGCGTTGGTGCGCAACTCTTTGTTCGCGCTGATGAGTAGATCGCGCCCGGCGAACTGCTGCCGCAAACTTTGGGCCGTAACGGCGCTGTTTGGCTCCAGATACACCGCGATGGATGAGATTTTGTCGTCGTTCCAGAGGCGTGTGTATAAATCTCGGCGCATGCGCAGCACGCCCGCATCGCTGGCGTAATCGTAGAACACACCCACCACCCTTAAGGTCTTTTCGCCCGCATCGGTGCGCAGCGTCAGCAAATTGTTTTGCTGCGTTACGCCAAATTTGTTGGCGAAGGGTTCGGACACCTGCACTTCGTCTTTGCTGCGCATATCGGCCCACAAACCGTTGATCTCGCGCTCGGCCCACACAAATTCTTCGGGCGGGCGTTCGCGGCTGCTCTCTACGGCAATGAGGGATGCGGGGCGAAAACTCCCCTCTCTCGTTCCGACGGGAGAGGGGTTGGGGGTGAGGGCTGCCTCCACCCCCAACCGTCGAAACAACGTCACCTCGCTCACCCCGGCCATTTTCTGAAACTCAGCAATAATTTTTGCATCTATGCTGCTCTCGGTGTCGTTCACGCCCGCAGGCGGTGGGCCGATGTAAATATCGGCCAGCAGCGAACTATCCAGCCAACTTTCTACCGTGTTGCGAAAGCTGCCAATCATGCTCTGCAAGCCGATGATGACCGACACAGCCACCAGCAACGATGCGATGGCGATGGCCGTGCGCGAGATGCTGTTGACCACCGAGCGCGCCGACATCCGCCCGATCACGCCGCTGAGCTTGCTCAAAATTGGTGTCAAGAACCTCATCAACAAAATGGTGAGCAACGGCGACACGAGTGCAATGCCGACCAGCACGCCAAAGATGCCCGCCAAATTAATCACCAGGAGCTTAGTGAATAACAACATCGCGCCGCCCATCAAAAACAACACCACGCCAAACGCGGCGATGTAAGGCAAGACCTTGCGCACGCGGCTTTCGACGCTGCTGCGTTTTAAGGTGCCGACTGACGGGATGCTGGTGGCCTCGTAGGCCGGGGCCAGTGCCGCGACGAGCGCCGCACCCAGCCCCAGCAAAAAGCCTTTCAGCAGCGTCAATGGGTCAATGGCGATGTCACGCACATTGACGACGTAATACAAATCGTTGATCGTTTGCGTCACTAATCCAACCGCGCCGCGCCCCAGCACAATGCCCAGGCCCACGCCCAGCACGCCGCCAATCGTGCCCAGCAACAGCGTCTCGGTCAGAATCATCCGGAAGATTTCGGTTTTGGTCACGCCCAAACAGCGCAATGTGCCGATCATGGGGCGGCGCTGCACCACACTAAATGTAATCGTGTTGTAGATCAAAAACATGCCGACCACCAGCGCCAGCAAACTGAGTGCGGTGAGGTTGAGTTTGAACGCATCGGTCAGGCTCTCTACGCTTTGGCTGCGTGCGCCGGGTTTGCTGATCTTGGCCCCAGCGGGCAAGATGTTGGCGATCTTCGCCAGCGTGGCGCGGCCTTGTTCGGTGCGCTCGTCGGCGATCAAATCGATGTGACTGAGTTTGCCCTGCAAGTTGAACAAGGTCTGCGCATGGGCGATGTCCATGATGGCGAGGCCATCGAGCGCGCGCCGCGAGTTATCGTCTTTGGGCTGCAAGATGCCGATGATGCGAAAGACGCTGCGCTTATCACCCACGCGCAAGGTTAGGGTGCTACCGGGTTTGAGGGCGTAGCGTTGCGCCGTCGCCTCACCGATCAGCAATGTGTCTGGCTCGGTAAAAAACGCCGTTAAGTTATTCTGCCGAAACGAGTCGTTGCCGCTGCCGAGGTAATTCCGAAACGGTGCGTCCACAAACACATCAATGCCCAACACGCGCAATGGCTGCTGATCGAGTTCAAGCGCTGTTGCATAGGCAGTGACTACGGGCGCAGCGTTTTTAATGCCCAACTCCACTTTGATGCGCCGATAGATGTCTTCATCCAAGCTCGTGCCATTTCCCGCAACCTGATGGGTGGCGCGGCCCGCCACCGTCTCGGTACTCAACTCAAACGCCCGCGAGGCCGAGCCGTTGGCGAGATCAATAGCGATGACAACCGCCACGCCTAACGCCACACCGATGATGCACAAAATACTTTGCAAAGGACGACGCAACAAATACCGTAAACCCGTTTTGAACAAACTCATATCGTAGGCAAGCCTAGCGCTAAGAGATGAGGGATGGGTGAACCATTGAACCCCCGACCCCTAAAGGGGAGTCGTTGAGTTTGTGTCAGAGTTGCGCGTTCTTACTCAAACCAGTTTGATTGAGAAACTTGCGATGTAAATCAAGGACTCCCCTTTAGGGGTCGGAGGTTCATCTCACCAACTCCGCAAACCCCGCCAGCCCCGTGCCGCCATGCACACGCACCCTGTCCCACGTAAACGCATTGGCTAGCGTGTGGGTCTTGCCATAGTCTGTCGTCACCGCGCCCAGCATGTATTCGCTCTTCAGCATGCGAATTACAGCATCGTCGTATTTGCCAAACGGGTAGCAGAAGAAGCGCGGACGCTTGCCGGTCACCTTCTCCATCTGGTCCAGTACCGGCAAGGTATCCCACACCAAGCCCTGAAAATCGCCGCGTCGCGTGCGTAAGTCTGTGTGGGCGCGGCTGTGGCTCTCCATGCTCATGCCCGCGTCGCTCATCTCTTTTACCTGTTGCCAGCGCATGTAGGCTGGGTTGGTGCTGCTGGCAAACTCGCTGACGATGAAGAATGTGCCGATCATCTTGTACTTCTTCAGCAGTGGAAAGGCTTCGGTGTAGTTGTCCATGTAACCGTCGTCAAAGGTCAGCACGATGGGCTTGGGCGGCAGCGGCCGGCCCGAACTTAAATAGGCGTGCAGCTCATACAAGCTGATCGTTGTGTAGCTGTTCTCGGCCAAGTATTTGAGTTGCGCCTCAAAGTTGCTGAGCGTCACCGACAAATCCAGCCGGTACTTATCCGCATTGGGCGGCGGCACTGAGATGTAGTGATACATCAAAATGGGCACGCGCATGTTCTGGGGCAACACAACCGTTGGGGTGGGGCGGGGCGTTGCACTGGGTTTGGGGGATGGGGTTGCCGTTGGAGTTGTTTTTGCAGCAGCCCAGTTGGCGGCGCAACCCGTTGCTAACGCCAACACCATCAAAACAAACACGCACACACCCGACACAACTAGCGACAAACGTTTCATACGATTCATAGATGAACTGCTTTGCGACATTGATGAATTTTCAGGTGCCAGGCACCTATTGCGATATGTTTCGTAACACACTAAAACCATCAAAATCTGCGTAATTTAAGAACAAAACCTGCAACCACAAAAAACGGCAGAGTCTTTATAATCGGACAATGCTCAAAATCATTCCAGCTTCAACACTCTTTGCGACACTATCTCTATTGCTCCTCTCGGCTTGCTCCGCCGCCAATTTGCAGGCCACCGTAAACCCGGCTGCTACCGACCAGGCCGTTGAGTATTTCACACCGCTCCCCACTGCAACGCCTGGCCCCACTGCTGGCGAGCATTTTGCCAAAGGCAAAGCATACGTTGCCGAAGAAAAGTTTCAGGATGCGGTGAACGAGTTTACCCAAGCCATTAATCTCGACAAGGAATTTGTAACAGCCTACATCGAGCGTGGCATCGCCTACCGCCATCTTGGCGATTACCGCGCCGCCACCGCCGATTTCGATGCTGCCATTCGCTTCGTCCCACCTTCATCAATCGCCTTTCGAGAGCGCGGCCACGTCTACGTCCTGCGCGGCAACTTTATCAAGGCCCTTCCGGATTTCGATCAGGCCATCAAGATAAAGCCCAACGACCCCGAAAACTTTTTGGGCCGTGGCCAGGCCTATGTGCTGGCCCAGAACTTTGATAAAGCCGTCGCCGATTTCAACCGCGCCCTGATCCTAAAACCCAAGTGGGCCGTGGCTATCTTTAACCGCGCCAAAGCGTTTCACCTACGCGGTCAAAAGCAAAACGCCATTGCCGATCTCAAGTCTGTGTTAAAACTCGAACCCGAAGAAAGTTTGCGGCAGCAGGCCGAAGCGCTGCTCAAAGAACTGGGGGCATAGTGCCAAGCAAGATCATCGAAATCAATCGCTCGCGCCTTACAAAGCTACTTGCTCAAGAACAACAAACCTTTGCCAACGCGCATCCGCGCTCGCGCGCGTTGTTTGAACAAGCCCAAAAGCATTTGCTGGCTGGTGTGCCCATGAGTTGGATGGTGCGCTGGGCCGGCGGCTTCCCGGTGTTTGTTCAAGAGGGCAAAGGCGCGCACTTTGTGGATGTAGACGGCCACCGCTATTTAGACTTGTGCCTGGGCGACACCGGCGCGATGACCGGCCACGCGCCCGAGGCCACGGTGCAAGCCATCATCGAGCAAGCCCAGAAAGGCTTTACCTATATGCTGCCCACCGAACATGCCGTGTGGGTGGGTGAGGAGTTGTCTCGGCGCTTTGGCTTGCCGTTGTGGCAAATGGCGCTAACAGCCACCGACGCCAATCGCTTCGCCCTGCGCCTCGCCCGCGAGATCACCGAGCGCAACCGCATCCTCGTTTTTAATTACAGTTATCACGGCACGGTAGATGAAACGCTCGTCTCGCTGTATGGCCGCAAGATGATTCCCCGGCGCGGCAATATTGGCTATGCTGTGAACCCGGCGCTGACCACGCGCGTCATCGAGTTCAACGATGTGAAGGCGCTGGAAGAAGCCCTAGCCTTGCAAGATGTGGCCTGCGTGCTGGCCGAGCCAGCCATGACCAACATCGGCATCATTCATCCCGACCCTGGCTATCACGAGGCCTTGCGCGAGATTACCCAACGCACCGGCACGCTGTTGATTTTGGACGAGACCCACACCATTTGCGCCGGCCCTGGCGGCTACACCGCCGCCTACAACTTGCAGCCTGATATGTTGACGATTGGCAAACCCATCGGCGGCGGCATCCCCTGCGCAGCGTATGGCATGAGCGAGGCCGTGGCCGAGAAGGTGCGCGCCACGACGAACTTGGAATACGCTGACGTAGGTGGCATCGGCGGCACGTTGGCGGGCAATGCATTTGCGTTGGCCGCCATGCGCGCCACGTTAGAGCATTCGTTGACCGAAGCCAGCTTTGCCAAAACCATTCCGCTGGCTGGGCGTTTTGCGGATGGCGTGCAAAGCGTCATCGCGGAATTTGAACTGCCGTGGATTGTGAAGCAGTTGGGGTGCCGCGCCGAATACTGGTTTCGCCCGCACCCGCCCAAAAATGGCGGTGAGGCCGCTGCCGCTGCCGATTCCGAACTCGATCAGTTCATGCACTTGTTCGCGCTCAATCGTGGCATCTTGCTCACGCCCTTCCACAACATGGCCTTAATCGCGC
>JAYTNY010000727.1:0-3253 GCA_043748055.1 Roseobacter sp. | reverse complement strand
ACAAGCCATTTGATGCGCTTGTGGCTCAAGTTACGCTTATCTATTGATATTCAGACGTTCACTGTGACCGGGTCATGAGCGTTTTTTCACACAAGACGTTAATAGCCAATCGATTGCACCGATAGTTTATCCGTGACTTATCCATTGAGTTGCGTATGATGCGCCCGCCATGAAAATTTTGCTCACCGGTGCCAACGGCCAACTCGGCAGCGATTTGCGACCCGCCCTTGCCAAACACCATGTAATTGCAACGACGCGCAACGAGCTGGATGTGACCCACCCTGCCCAGGCCCGCGCAGCCATTGCCACGCACCAGCCAGATGTGGTGCTGAACACCACCGCGTTTAACAAAGTAGATGCAGCCGAGACCGATGCAGGCGAGGCCTTGCGCGTAAACGCGTTCGCCGCGCAGCAACTCGCGCTCATCTGCCGCGATCACGATATCCCGCTCATGCACATCAGCACCGACTTTGTGTTTGATGGGGCCAAGCGCGCACCGTATGTGGAGAGCGACTTGCCCAACCCGCTGAGCGCGTATGGCGCCAGCAAACTGGCGGGCGAGTTGTTGGTGCGGGCGGCTTGGCACAAGCATTACATTGTGCGCACGTGCGGCTTGTATGGCGTGGCGGGCAGCAGCGGCAAAGGCGGCAACTTCGTCAACACCATGCTGCGGCTGGCGCGCGAAGGCGCGGCATCAGAGAAGCCGAAGCCGATCAAAGTTGTCGGCGACCAGATTTGCACGCCCACCAGCACCCAAGACCTGGCGGCGCAGTTGGCGGTTTTAATTGAAACGAACGCGTATGGCACGTATCACGTGAACAACCACGGCGCGTGCAGTTGGCACGAATTTGCGGCGGAAATTTTTCGGTTGGCTGGGTTAAAACCCGATCTCAGCCCCATCAGCAGCCAACAGTTTGGCGCACCTGCGGCGCGCCCGTCTTACAGCGTGCTGCAAAACGCTGCGCTGCAAACCCTAGTCATAGACCAAATGCGCGATTGGCATGAGGCGCTGGCGGAATACATCAGCGATAAGCTTTAAGCGATAAGCTGTATGGCAGAATTGCTTACAGCTTACAGCTTACAGCTTACAGCTTACAGCTTACAGCTTACAGCTTACAGCTTACAGCTTACAGCTTATCGCTTAAAGCTATCTGCCTACTCATGTCAACCGTAATCGAATTCAGCAACGTCTCCAAAAGCTACCGGATGGATCGGGGCAAGCCACGCTCTTTTCAGGAGTTGTTTTTGGCGTTGGCCCGGCCCATTACACGCCGCACGTTTTTGGCGCAGCGCAAAGAAGAACAAAAAGTGTTTTGGTCTTTGCGCGAGGTGAACTTTACGGTGGAGAAGGGCGAGACGGTGGGCATTGTGGGCGCAAACGGCGCAGGCAAAAGCACATCGCTCAAACTCATCAGCCGCATTATTTCGCCCACCAGCGGCAAGGTAACGGTGAATGGCCGTGTGACCGCGCTGCTGGAACTGGGCGCGGGGTTTCACCCCGAACTCAGCGGGCGCGACAATATTTTTTTGAATGGCACAGTGATGGGTCTGACCCGCAAACAGATTGATTACCGAATTGACCAGATTATTGATTTTGCCGAAGTGGGCGATTTTATTGATGTACCAGTGAAAGATTACTCCAGCGGCATGTATGCGCGGCTGGGGTTTTCGGTGGCGGTGCATCTTGACCCAGAGGTGGTGTTGCTGGATGAAGTGCTGTCGGTAGGCGACCAAGCCTTTCAGCAAAAGTGCAACGAACGCATGCTGAGGCTGCGCAAGCAAGGCGTGACCACTGTGTTCGTGAGCCACAGCACCGATGCGGTGTGGCGCATTTGCAGCCGCGCCGTGTGGCTGCACAAAGGCCGCATGAAGCTGGAAGGCCCCGCCCACAAAGTGGTAGATGCCTATTACAAATACATGCTGGAGAAGAACTCGGCAAGCCAGCCACAGCAGCCCGCCGAGTGGGCCGAGGGCCGCACCGGCAGTGGCGAGGTGCGCGTGACCGAGATTGAATTTTTGGGTGAAGATTTTGGTAAGGCACTAAAAGCACGTCGCATCTTTATGACCAACGAGCCGATGATTGTGCGCGTGCGCTACCAGGCGGATGAAGCGATTGAAGACCCACTATTTGGCTTGGGCTTTTTTCAAGCTGATAGCGATGCGCACCTAGCTGGGCCGAACAATGGGCTGAGCGGCTACGCTATTCCGTTGGCGAAGGGCAAGGGCTTTGTGGATTACCGCATCGAGCGGCTGCCGTTTTTGGTGGGTGATTATTTGCTGACGACGGCGATTTATGACCACGAGGAAATTCACGCATATGACGTATGGCACAAATGTGCGCGCTTTACAGTGGTGCCCGGCGGCACGCAAGAGCGCTACGGCTACTTCGCGCTGGAAGGCGCGTGGCACCACGAGGCCAGCACGAGTTCAACCAACGGCGTACACCCATCACCTGCGCCCAAACAAACCCGCGCATGAGCAAGCCTATAGACTTAACTGCGCCATTTGACGAAAACTATTTTCGGCATGGCTGCGGCGAGCCGTATGCGCGCAGCGCGGCCTGGCTGAACCTGCACAACGCCTACGCCGAGCACATTGCCCGCGAGATTCAACCCGCCAGCGTGCTAGACGCGGGCTGCGCGATTGGGCTGCTGGTAGAGGCGTTGCGTGCGCGCACCATCGAGGCATGGGGCATCGACATCAGCCCATACGCCATTGGGCAAGTAGCCGAAAGCACCAAGCCTTATTGCCGCGTGCAGTCCATCACCGAGCCGTTCGGCCAACGCTATGGCTTAATTGTGTGCATCGAGGTATTGGAACATTTACCCAAAGCCGAGAGCGAGAAAGCTCTGGCGAACTTGTGTGCGCACACCGACGACGTGTTGTTTTCATCCAGCCCAGAAGACTACGCCGAGGCGACGCACTTTAATGTGCAGCCGCCGGAGTACTGGGCCGAGCAGTTTGCGCAGCGCGGCTTTTATCGGGATGTGGACTTTGACGCGAGCTTCATCACCCCATGGGCGGCGCGTTTTTGCAAGCAGGGTGCGCCTGTGCACCGGTTGGCCCGCAACTACGAGCGCAAGTATTGGCAACTGCAACGCGAGAACGCGCAACTGCGCAAACAAGCCAATGATGCCCGGAGTACCCGCGAGGTGTTGGCGCACAAAGCCCAACTCATCGAAGAACGCAACGGCGCGCTTGCGGAGATGGACCGCTTGCTGACGCTGGTAAAGGCCTATGAGCAAGGCCGTTT
>JAYTNY010000726.1:0-2309 GCA_043748055.1 Roseobacter sp. | reverse complement strand
CATCGTCGAGCCATCGGTGAGATAGACGTTGGCACCCACATTGCGGGGTGCGCCATCGCGCCATTCGTTGACGACGAGGTTGCCATCCACAAACACGCGTGCGCCATCATCTACGCGCACCCCAATGTTGTAGTAGCCGGGAATAACGCCGTTGAGTTTGCGCGTCCAGCGTGCGCTAAAGCCATCGGCAATCACTTGTGGGTTGGGCGAACCAGTCCCCCAATCAAAATTAACCGCAGCATCTTGGCGCACCAGGCTGGGCGAACCTTCGAGCGTGAGGTTGTTGAAATACTCGGCGCGCCAAGAATTGCTGGAGATTGTGGCGGAGACAAGCCCGATGGTAAGCCGAATCGACGCGATATTGCTGCGTTCGTAATACTCCACGCGCACAGTGTGCAGGCCACTCAGGGGCACATCGGCCTCTTGCACACGGGCGGGGCCATCTGTCCACGCATCAATCACGGGTGCGTTGTCCACCCACACGCGCACGCCGTCGTCGGAGGTGGTGCGGAAGCGATACACGCCAGCGGGCAAATTAAACGTGCGCGTCCAGCGCACAGAGAAGTTGTCGCGGGCGATGGCGCGGCTGGGTGAGCCAGTGCCCCAGTTAAACGCAATGCTGCGCGTGTTGCGGCGGAACACCGGCGAGCCAGTAAGCGTGGCGTTGTTGAAATACTCGCCCAGCCAAAAAATAGATGGGACGGCATCGGCCTGCGTTTCAACCTTTTGGGCAGCCAGGGCCGTTTGAGGCAGCACCAGGCTTGAGGCGAGTAACGCCGTTGTGACGAATGCGATGCTGCTGCGATAAATCTGTCTTAAGACTGTTTGTTTCATGTTTCCCCTCGTTAATGCATGAATAAGCTAGATAAGCGATTGGTCTGAGTGTTGGACAAGAGCGATGTAAGTGTGCGATGAAGATGGCACTATCTTTCGTTAGATAATCATCGCGCTCGCTGGCTTTTTTGGATGGCGCGAACTGCACGACTGTTAGGCAAGGTTCGCACGCCAACATGAGCGTTAACGTAGGGACTGGGTTTCCCTGTCCCAGCTAAACCCCGCAAGGAGAGATCACTTTGAATTCTGTCCCCGCGACTCACGACATTTATCTGCTGCGTAACAGCTTTGTCAACCTATTTCTCATAGCCGAACCCGACGGCTTGACGTTGATTGACACCGGCCTAGCCCGCAGCGGCCCCAAACTGGTTCTCAGCAAGCTGGCTGCGTTAGGCTTCCAGCCCAACGATCTCAGACACATCTTAATCACCCATGCCGACCCCGACCACACTGGCGGCGCGCCCGTGCTGAGGGCTGCCACCGGGGCCAAGCTGTGCGCCAGCGCCATCGAGAAAGCGGCGATTGAACGCGGCAGCACCTCGCGCCAGCCCACTGGCGTGGGCTTTAAGATTTTTGCCAACACTCTGGGCAAATTGATGATGCCGCTGGCCCCGGTTACGGTGGATGAGGTGTTAAGCGACGGCCAGGTGTTGCCCATTCTGGGTGGCTTACACATGTTGGCAACCCCCGGCCACACGCCGGGGCATCTTTCGTTCTTTGCGCCTGCATTGGGCGTGTTGATTGCCGGAGATTCGATGAACGCAACCAGCGGGTCGCTTCAGTTTAAGCCTGCGCCAGTACACGGAGATTTTGCCGAAGGTTGCAACAGCGTGCGTAAACAAGCTCGGCTTGGCGCTCGCGCGGTGTATTGCGGGCACGGGCCAGTAATTAAGAATGCGGTGTTTCCGAATCTATAAATAATCCCGAATATTATGCGCAGCTGCATAGGCCGCTGCTTCGGCGCGATTGGTGACGTGCAATTTGGAGAACACGCTGCTGACGTAGTTGCGCACCGTGCCTTCGCCCAGCGCCAGAATATCGGCGATCTCGCGGTTGGTTCGGCCCTCGGACAAATGCGAGAGCACTTTCAATTCTTGTTCGGTGAGTTGGCTGAAGGCGCTCTCTTCGCGCTTGCGAATTTGTTCGCGCATCTTGGCAAACACTTTCGTCGTCGTCGCTGGGTCCAGCGTGCTTTCGCCGCGCCCAACGGCCTCAATAGACTTCAGCAAATCATCGCTGCCCAACTGTTTTAGTACAAAGCCGTCGGCCCCGGCAGCAATTGCCTCAAACACGGTGTCGTCGTCGCCGTAAGATGTCAAGATAATGACGCGCACGGATGGCGCGACATGCTTGATCTCTTTGCATGCTTCGATGCCGCTCATGCCCGAAAGCCGCACATCCATCAGCACCACATCGGGCCGATGCATGATGGCTTTGCGCACAGCGTCTGGCCCGGTGGAGGCCTCGTCCACAAT
>JAYTNY010000725.1:0-4480 GCA_043748055.1 Roseobacter sp. | reverse complement strand
GTTGCCGCTGGGTTCCGGCGCACTCGCGGGCAACCCCTTCAACATAGATCGTAAAGCGCTCGCTCAATCACTCGGCTTCACCAACCCCCAATCCCCAATCACCCATAACTCCTTAGACGGCGTCTCCGACCGCGACTTCATCGCCGAGCTGTTGTTCTGCTGTGCCTTGCTTGGCGTTCACATCAGCCGCTTGGCCGAGGATTTGATTCTGTATTCGACGGCTGAGTTTGGCTTTGTCAGCTTTGCCGATGCCTACTCCACCGGCAGCAGCTTGATGCCCCAAAAGAAAAACCCCGATGCAATGGAACTGGCCCGCGGCAAAAGCGGGCGACTGGTGGGCAACTTGATATCAGTATTGACCCTGCTGAAAGGGCTGCCCATGACCTACAACAAAGATTTGCAGGAAGATAAAGAGCCTTTGTTTGATTCATTGACGACGCTGATTCTGATGCTGCCGGTGGTTGCGGGCGCCATCAACACACTCACCGTGAACAAGCCCGCCATGCGCGCCGCGCTTAGCCCCAACATGCTGGCGACCGATGTGGCCGAATACCTCGTGCGCAAAGGTGTGCCGTTCCGCACCGCCCATCACCTCAGCGGGCAAGCCGTGTCGCTGGCCGAGGGGCGCGGCGTGGGCATCAACGAGCTTGACCTCAACGATTGGCGCGGCATCTCCAAACACTTCGAGGCCGACATCGCCAAAGTGTTTGGCTACGAGCGCGATGCGATTTCCTACGAGCAGTCCATCGCCTCACGCGATGTCACCGGCGGCACCAGCCCGCGCGCCATTCGAGAGCAGATCAAAGCTGCCAAGAAAGTTTTACGCGCATAAGCCCCACAAACACAAACCAGGTTTTTTGAAAAAACCTGGTTTGTGTTTGCGCTCGGCTGCGCAAGAAGTTTGTGAAAACGCATCTGGTGAACGGCGGGCGTGTAACGCATGATGGTGATGTCTATCGCCTCAGCATCCCGACGACGAGTGACGCAACTTATGCCGACGCCCAATTGGATGATTACGATGCGCAGCTTCGCAACTTCGCCAACGAACCGCCCCAAGTGTTGCGCCTGCGCGCTCGGTTCTCCTCCAACCAGCCAAAAGGCACCGCCGGGTTTGGCTTTTGGAATGCGCCGTTTGGGCAAGAGGGCCAGGTGCTGGCCTCGCCCAACAATGCCTGGTTCTTTCACGGCTCGCCAGAAAGTGATCTGCGCGTAGTGAGAAACATGCCCGGACACGGCTTCAAAGCGGCGATGTTGAATGCGCCGCAGATGCCGTACCTAAAACCTCGCGGGTCTAACCGCGAGCCTATGCTGAGCCACGAACCTACACAAGACCCGCGAGGTTTGGGCACGCGCAATATTTGGAGCCGTGTTGCAAACAAACTACTCTCACAGCCGTTGCTGTCTCGCGCCGCCATGCGCGCCGCGCAAGCCATCGTAAACGCCAAAGAAGCTATGCTGACGCTGGACATGACCAAATGGCATGACTACGAATTGGACTGGCAGAGCGACCTTGCCATCTTCCGGGTGGATGGCCGTGAGGTGTTGCGCGCACCCAAACCACCTCGCAGCGCGCTGGGCTTTGTGGCGTGGATTGATAACTACAAGGCCATCGCTGCCAATGGCCAGTACGCCTTTGGCTACGTGGCTTGCCCGCAAGCGCAGTGGATGGAGTTAAAAGTAATCTCAGGCCCAGCGCTTCTATAATAGACCTCTTGAAAAAGTAGGGGCGTTGCGTGCAACGCCCCTACGAGCGCCGCGCACCAAATGACTTTTGCAAGAGGTCTAATTCAAAACACATGGCTACCGAAGAACCCAAAATCGTCCTCGTCGTAGATGACGAACCCCGCATGATTAACTTCATCCGCATGAACCTGGAACTGGAACATTTTCGCGTGGTGCCTGCGGAGAATGGCATCGAAGCGATTAAGAAAGTGCGCGAGATTCTGCCAGATTGCGTGCTGCTGGATGTGATGATGCCGGAGATGGACGGCTTCGAGACCCTACGCTCGATTCGAGAAGAAAGCAGCGTGCCGGTCATCATGCTGACGGCGAAGGGCGAAGAGGACGACAAAGTGAAAGGCCTGAACTTGGGCGCAGATGACTATGTCACCAAGCCCTTCAGCCCGCGCGAACTCGTCACGCGCGTCAAAGCCGTCATCCGCCGCGCCGAGTTGCCCGCCCAGGTGGAGAAGCTCCCGATCAAAGTGGACGAGCGCCTGTCGGTGGATTTCAACCGCCGCGAGGTCATCGTGGACGGCAAACCCATCAAGCTGCGCCCCACCGAGTGGCGCTTGCTCTATCACCTGATGCAAAACGCAGGCTGGGTAGTGCCGCACGAGACCTTGCTGAGCAAGGTGTGGGGCTGGGAATACCGCGACGAGACGCAATACCTACGGCTTTACATTACCTACCTGCGCCAAAAAATTGAGGAAGACCTGGCCCACCCCAAATACATTTTGACCGAGCGCGGCACGGGCTACCGATTTACGGACTACAAGAAGTAACTGTTACTGTATTGTCTTTATTGGTGTGTATCGCATGGTTGCAGTTTGTTGTTTAGCACGCGATAGATTTGCAAAAGCATACATCGGCACAATGTTGTTTCTCGTGCTTTATAGATATTCCTGATGTTTTTACATAGCTTTGCCTGCAATCTGTGCCACGAAATTGCCAAAAGGTGCTAAACTTGCATACATTCATTTACTTCCCTACGTTGTAATTTATTTAGCTCTATCATCGTAATAAACAACTGATTTCGGGGAACTCTGAGAAGTAAAAAGGGGAATATCCATGAGCACCGATAAATCACTGACCGGTTTGCTACTAATTGTGGGAGCAAGCAAGACAGCAGACATGATTCTGCAACGCGTCACCTCGCGCGGCTACCGCGTGGAAGTCACCATGAGCGCCCGCGATGCCGTCTCGCGGGTCAGCATCGGCGAGGTTTCGACAATTTTGCTCGACCTGACCAGCGGCCAGGCCTCACTTGATTTGGCCGACACCTTGATGGGCCTGCCTTCGTGCCCGCCCATCGTCATTCTAGATGCCGGGCCGACTATCGAGCGCGTTGTCAGTGCCCTGCGCATTGGCGTGGCAGATTATCTTTCGATGAGCGACAGCGAATCCGAGGTGATTGACCGCCTGACGGCTCAACTCGCCAAGTCGCAAACCGAGGCGCGCATCGCCCCAACTCTGGCCGAAGCCCCCGTCCGCGCCAACGAGGCCAACGGTGCCTCGCGTCTACCCGGTCTCGATCTCAACGCCGCCCGCCGCATGCTCATCATCGAGGATGTGCCGGTGCTGCTGTCCTCCATCGAGTTGAACTTGATTGAGGCCCTGATCGAACGCGCACCCAACCTCGTCACTTACGAGGAAATGGCCCGCATCGCCTTCCCCAACACCGCCGATGTGGAACACGCCCTGCGCCTGCTGCGCCCCCACATCGCCCGCCTGCGCCGAAAGTTCGAGAGCGTGAACAATACCCGCTGGCGCATCAGTAACTTTCGCGGCCAGGGCTATGTGTTGCAACGCATCGGCACACCCATCGGCTCGGTTCGGCCTGCGGCCATGAACTAGACCGTCAACCTGGTAGCCGCACGCTTTAGCTTGCGCCCGAAGTATGAAAAACGCCTATGGGAGCTTTGTCTCTTGTGGGCGTTTCTCGTATATGAACGCAGTCTAAAGCCTGCGGCTACCCCAAGAAGCTCGTTGCGCAAAAAAGAAACCAGGTTTTTCAAAAAAACCTGGTTTCTTTTTTGCGGTCTGCTGTTGCTAAAGGATGACACTGCGCTCAATCGCCTGCGCCAGCGGTTCGCCGCACTTCACCACGCGCACTACCGCACCCGTCTCGGCCAGGGCGGCAATCACATCGGTGTTGGGGCTGGGGCTGCCGAAGGTCTCGGCATCGATGACGATGGCGACGGCGCGCAGCCCGCTGCGCACCGCCTGCTGAATGGCCTCGGCCCAGGCCACATCCGGCGAAGGCGAGATGGCGACGACCGTAGAGCCACGCGGCAACTGCGCTAACTCGGCCTTCAGCACGCGGTCAAATGGCAGATCGCCATCGGCCCGCACCACCGCCAGCGTCTCCATAATCTTGTTGTGCTGGCGCTCACCTCTGTCTCCCGGAATCACTTGGCGGTGCTGCCCATAGCCAATCAGCCCCACCAATCGGTCTTGCTTCAGAAAATGGTGGGCTGCACTGGCCGCCAGCGACACGACATATTCTTCGGTATCCGGCGGCAGGCTATACGTCTCGCTTTCTAAATCCTCGTTAGCTTCAGCGGCTTCATCCAGCACGTAATGCGCCGCGCCGTGCAGGTCTATTGCCACCCACAAATCCGACATTGGGTCCAGTTCAAACTCTTTGACGATGAGGCGATTGCGCTTGGCACTGAGGCCCCAGTGAATGCGGTTGATGCTGTCGCCGTTCACGTAGTCTCGCACGCCCGCCGCGTTGGTGGTGATGTAGTGCGTGCGG
>JAYTNY010000724.1:0-3343 GCA_043748055.1 Roseobacter sp. | reverse complement strand
TCTCGACCCTAAAGGTGGCGCATTTACGTACCAGTCATCATAGGCTTGGTCGCGCCACCTTTAGGGTCTGCGATTAGCGCAGCGGGTTGGTTTTGATGGCGCTGCGAATAATCTTCAGCACCTGCTTGCGCTCATCGCCCTCGATGGCAAGCCGCGGGGCGCGGGTCTTCTCGCTGCCTGCGCCCACTTCGGCCATTGCCAACTTGATGTATTGCACCAGCTTGCGATGCGTATCCAGATGCAGCAGCGGGGTAAACCAGCGATACAACGCGCGGGCTTCTTCCCACTTGCCGGCTTTGGCTAAGTCCCACAGCGCACGCGTTTCTTTGGGGAAGGCATTCACCAGCCCGGCCACCCAGCCATCTACGCCCAGCAAAATACCCTCCAAAATTAAATCATCTACACCGACAAAGACTTGATAACGATGGCCGACGGCATTGCGCAAATCCGTCACACGGCGAATGTTGTCGCTGCTTTCTTTGATCGCTTCGATGTGCGTCACATCACTCAGCGTCTTAAACATCTCCGGGGTCACATCCACTTTGTAGCTGACCGGGTTGTTGTAGATCATGATCGGCTTGCTCGTCGCTGCCGCCACTGCACGGAAGTGCGCCAACGCTTCGCGGCCATCCGCGCCATAGATCATGGCAGGCAACACCATAAAGCCATCCACGCCCAGCTTCTCGGCTTGCACCACAAAATCGCAAGCCATGCGCGTGCTGTTCTCGGCCACGCCAGTGATGACTGGGACGCGACGCTTCACATGCTTCACCGTTGCTTTCAGCAATCCGAGCTTCTCGGCTTGCGTCATCGTCGTGTTCTCGCCCAAGCTGCCCAGCAAGATTAAGCCGTCCATGCCGCTCTCAATCATCCACTCAAAATGCTTGAGGGTGCCGGGGGTGTCCAGGGTTTCATCGTCATGAAATTGGTTCATGACGGCGGGGAAAATGCCGTTCCAGTTCATAGTTATTTTCTTTGGTTTATAAAGCCATTTCAAAGCCAGCTTGCTTAAAATGCTCATCAGTCGTTAGCGTGCGTTTAACTTTCTTATCGTGCATGACAATGAAAGAGATGCAGTCCGTCAGTCCCCAATTTTTGTCGTTACGATCAGAATACAGTGCAACTGCACGGTCAAGTAAAGATGTATCAACCGGTACGACCTCAATGTTTTTGTCTTCGCGCAAAAATCGTATCGCCTGAATCCCCAGTGCTCTGCGTTTACCACGCGAAAGCGAATTGCCAATCTCAATAATGACTGCTTCTGTTGTCCATCTTTTTTGGGGTGACATGGCCAACAGCGTTGCTGCACTCACTGCTGCATCGTGATATTGATCATCCGTATTGAGCAAAGCCAGAATGTAACTAGTATCTATAAAAACTGATTTGCTCATCGTTTGGGAGTGCCATACAGGTAATGATCGTGTTGCTGTGAAAAGTCTTTTGGCATAAGACCTCGTATGCCTTTCTGTCTTGACAAAGCCACTATCGCCAACAACGCATCACTGCCCGATAACACGCTGGCCCGGCCATTGGCTTTCTGGCTACGGTACGCTTTTACCAAAGACAAACGAACGTAACGTCGTTTATCCGGCATTATCAAAGCAGGAATGCGTTTGTTGCGTACTGCATCAGACAGTGTGGAAAGTGGCACCCCTACGCGCCGAGAGGCTTGTGCAAGCGACACATATGGGTCACTCCCTTTAACCGCTTCTTGAAGTTGATTCAATTCCATAGCTACACCGGATTTTATCCGAAGTGATTACGGCTTGTCTTCTCTCTCGTAAACCACCTTGCCATCCACAATTGTCATCACAACTTTGATGTCCTTGATCTCTTCCTCATCGCACGCAAAATAATCGCGATCCAACACCGCCATATCCGCCAGAAAGCCGGGGCGCAACGGCCCCTTGTGGTCTTCCTCGCGCGTCAGCCACGCACCGGCAACAGTGTAGGCATACAACGCCTCAGCGCGTGTCACGGCTTCTTGCGGCGCAATGCGCGTCCCTTTGTGCGTCTTGCGCGTCACCAACGAATACAAGCCAATAAACGGATTGAAATGCACCGTGCTGGGCACATCGCTGGTCGCCACCACGCGAATGCCGCGATCCAGATACGTGCGCATGGGCTTGTAGCGGTGCGCTAGTTCTTCGCCCACATCCCGGAACAAATCATCGCCCTCGTAGTAAACAAATGTCGGCTGAATGACAGCAGCAATATCGAACTCGGCCATCGCTTGCAGGCTTTGCTCGGTGGCAAAGTAGGCGTGGATGAGATTGTGGCGGGGAGAGCTGGAAGCAATAAGCGATAAGCCGGAAGCGATTTGCTTATCGCTTATTGCTTCCAGCTTATCGCTTGGCATCGTATCCATCACCGCCGCAAAGGCCAGCGCACTTTCGTGGTGCGCCCGGTCGCCAATGGCGTGAATGCCGATGTCCCAGCCCAGTTGCGTGCCGCGCGCGAAGTAGCGCCGCAGATCGTCGGGGTCTAGCCGATTGAAGTTGCGCACTTCGGTCTCGCCCACAAACGGCGCGAACATCCACGCGGTGTGGCTGGTGGTGCCGCCATCTACCGCCATCTTCAGGCCGCCCAACCGCAGCCAGTCGTCGCCCAATCCAGAGAACACGCCCAGCTCGGCGGCTCGCTTGTCCAGGTCGTTTTCGTTTTCATCCTCGCGGAAGCCGTGCCAACTGGGCATGAGGTTGGCCCGCACATGCAGCGTGCCCTGCTGGTGCGCCATCTGGTAGGCCTGCATCTCCCACGGGCGCAAGCCAGGGTCCAAAATGCTCGTAATGCCGTAGCTGAGGTAGCGTCGGCTGGCCTTCTCCAGCGCGTTCACGCATTGCTCAGCAGATGGGTCGGCAATCAGGTTGCGCACAAATAGCTTGGCGCTAGCCCGCAGTATGCCGGAGGGCGCACCCGTAGATTCACGCTCAATCTTGCCGCCGTTTGGGTCGGGTGTGTCGCTGTTCACACCCGCCATCTGCAAGGCCAGGCTGTTCACCACATCCATGTTGAAGAAGCGCTTGAGCAGCATCGGATGTTCCGTCGTCGCCGCATCTAAGTCGTGGCGGTTGGGCAGGCGGCCCTCGGCGAACAGGCTCTCGTTCCAGCCCTCGCCAATAATCCATTGGCCCTTCGGCGTTTTTTGCGACCAGGCCCGCACCGCGTCCACCATCTCGGCGATGCTGGTCGCATTTTCAAGCTCGATGCGAGTGAACTTGATGCCGACTTCGAGCATGTGGTTGTGGGCATCGTTGAGGCCGGGCACGACGGTCTTGCCTTCGAGGTTAATGATGCGTGTGCGTGGGCTGGCGAGCGGCAACACATCGGCATCGTCGCCAAT
>JAYTNY010000723.1:0-5217 GCA_043748055.1 Roseobacter sp. | reverse complement strand
CGAACGAACTAATCAAAAAATCGCTATACAGGTCAATCAACTTGTCCATCAACCTAGTTTATTCCTACAAGGGTTTTTCCCTGCGTAAGGTGAGTTACTGATGTAATTTCCGGGTGATCGAGAATCCAAGCCAGTGCCACCTGCGCCGGGGTCTTGCCATGCGCATGGCCAATGTCGGCCAGCTTTTGCACAATTGCATCCGCCTGGGGTGTCATTATTTCTGCAAAGTGTTTGGCATGAAAAGGATTGTCGGCCCACGGCGTGCCTTGCGGCGCGGGTTGGCCGTAACGAAAGCGCCCGGTTAGCAGCCCAATCGCCAGCGGGCTATAGGCCGTGATGCCGAGGCCATATTTGCGGCACACCGGCATCAACTCGGGTTCAAGCTCCCAGCGGTTAAGCAGGCTGTATTGGTTTTGAATCGCCGCAAACGCGTTGAGGTGCAGCGCCTCGCTGCGCCAAAGCCCCTCGCATACCTGCCACGCCGCAAAGTTGCAACAGCCAATGTAGCGCACCTTGCCCGCCCGCACCAAGTCGTCCATTGCGCGCAGGGTTTCTTCGATTGGGGTCGCCTCGTCTACGGCGTGCAGCCAATACACATCGATGTGGTCGATTTGCAAGCGCGTCAGGCTGCGTTCCACTTCGCGCAAAATGTGATAACGCGACAGGCCCACATCATTAGGCCCTGGGTTGTCTTTTACGGGCGAGCGCACTTTGGTCGCCAGCACCACGTCATCGCGCTTGTGCCGAATCGCTTTGCCCACAAGTTCCTCGCTGCGGCCATAGCTGTAGTAGTTCGCCGTGTCGATAAAGTTGATGCCCAAGTCCAGCGCGCGCTCAATCGTGCGTATGCAGGCCGCTTCATCAAAGTTGCTTTTGAACAAGCTGGCCCGAAACGCCGTGCCCAGACACATCCGCGAGACCTTGACCCCGACCTTGCCCAGGTTTACGTAATTCATCGTGTCAGTTTGAGTTGAGAGTTTGAGTTTGAGTTGGGAGTTTGTTACAAACTCAAACTCCCAACTCAAACTTCTGGCTCCTAGCTCCAGCCGCTCGCGCCCTTCACGCCCCACACCGCGCCGGTCGTATACGTGTTACGCTCGCTGGTCAAAAACTCAATCACCTCGGCCACCTCGTTGGCATCCGAGTAACGACCCATGGGCACGCCGGGGTTATCCAGATGCGCTTGCGAGAATCGCGGGATGATCATCTCCGTCAATGCGCGGCCCGGCTCTACGCCATTTACAAACACGTTTTCTTTGGGGTAGGCGTTGCCCAGCGCCTGCACAAACGACCACACCGCACCTTTGCTCACGCCATACGGCACGTTGTGGGTTGCACCCAGCCGTGCGCCGCTGGTAATTGTCACGCAGCGGCCCCATTGCTGTTTCAGCATGTGGGGGATGGCCGCCTGATGCGCGTAATGCACGCCGAGCACGTTTATCTTGAGGAAGCGCTCGAACACATCGGCTTGAATATCTAAATAAGGGGTCTCTTTGCCAAAGATGCCTGCGCAACACACCAAGATATCCAGGCGGCCCAGCGTTTGCAATGTCTGCGCCACCATCGCTTGCACGGCGGCCTCGTCGCTCACATCGGTGTGGATGAAGATCGCGCGTTGGCCCAACGCTTCGATTTGGCGCATCGTCTCGTGGGCCTCTGTTTCTAACACATCGGCAATCACAATATCGCGGCCTGCTTCGGCCAGCCGCACAGCGGTTGCGCCGCCAATTCCCCGCGCCCCGCCAGTGATGATGGCGACGCGCCGCTGGGTAGGTGCTGCAAAACGTAAATTCGGCATAGGGTAATAACTCTAGGCCGAATGTTACGCGACTTGGACTAATTACGTTTAACGTTTAACGCAACTCGCCCAGCAATGAATCAAAATCCAGATGTTGGGTGAACATGGTGAACTGACCATCTTTGGTTTTGGGCCATTGGTCGCGCGGGCGGTCGGCGTAAAGCTCCACGCCGTTGTGGTCGGGGTCGTGCAAATAAATGGCTTCGCTCACGCCGTGATCGCTGGCGCCGTCTATAGGGTAGTTGTTCTCCCTCAAGCGCTGCACGGCGCGGGCCAAGTCTTTACGCGTGGGGTACAAAATAGCGGTGTGATATAGGCCGGTCGAGCCTGGGGGCGGCGGCTTGCCGTTGGCGCTCTCCCACGTATTTAGCCCAATGTGATGGTGATAGCCACCCGCCGACAAAAATGCGACGGTTGCGCCGTCGGTCAGCATTACTTCAAAACCCAACACATCGCGGTAAAACCCCAGGGCTTTTTCGATATTCGAGACCTTGAGATGCACATGCCCGATGCTTGTGCCTGCGGGGATGGGTTCGGCCACCGGCTCGGCTGGCTTTTCGCCATATTGTGAAGTTGCCATTGCTTTACTTTACACGCGTTAAGACGACGACGGGAATGACGCGCGTGGTCTTGCGTTGATATTCGGCAAAGCCAGGCCTGGCTGTGGCCATTTGGTCAAACAGGCGTGTTCGCTCTGGCTCTGCGGGGATCGTGGCCTGGGCCTGAAACTGCTCGGTGCCGACCTCAACGGCAACCAACGGCTGGGCGATGATGTTGTAATACCAGTCGGGGTTGGTCGGGGCACCACCCTTGGAGGCAATCACCACCAGGCTGTCGCCATCTGCCGTGTAGGCAACTGGATTGATGCGAGGTTGCTGGGTCTTTGCGCCCGTGGTGTGCAGCAGGAGCAAGGGCATCCCCGCAAACTGGCCGCCGACTTTGCCGCCATTCTCTCGAAACTCCTTAATGATCATCGTGTTCCAGTCGTTTGGATTGCTGCTCATAGTTCACCTCTAGAAAACAAATTTGCGCAAGTTTTTCTTCACTGTGTTGCGTACTGCTTCTGCGCAATGTCATAAGACATCTTGAAGAGCACAATGGCACGCTCCACATCTTCGGGCTGGCGAATGTAGAAGCTGATCCAGCCGCTCTCTGGCAGGATGTGATGCAACTCGGCTTTACCTTCGGCCACCAACTGCTGGCGCACTTTCACCGGAAACGGAATGTCCACCATATGGTCGCCGTGAATATGGCCGATCTCGCGCTTCTGGCCCAGCCGGTATTCCGTGCCACCAAAACGATGGGGCAAGGCTTGGATGCCCTGCCACGATGTCACTTCTTGCGTAATGCGCTCGTGCGCGTCTGCAATTGTCATTATGAAAATCAAAAACCTCACAAGGTTGGTGACGAAGGGGCATAGCATGCTACGTCACCGACCTTGTGAGGTTTTACACCCGTATTCTATGCTCGCGGATATTTGTTGAATGCCCAGATGGCTGCCACTCCGCTGATGATGTGCATAACCTCGGCAGCAATAGTCGTTGCCATATTGAATTGCATAGGGCCGCCCGGATTTAAGGCGTTGATGGGGCCGATGGCAGACACAATGAGAAACACAATGCTAACGATGGTGAAGATAGCGAACGGACGCTTGGTGAACTTGGCGAGGATTGCGAATAGCGCAGCCCCAACCAAAACCCCAAAAATGCTGGAAAAAAGGACGATGGGTAGGGGGAACGACATGGTGGCAGTGCTATTGCCAATGAACCAAACGATGGCGTTGCCCACCGCGCCAATAGCGGCAGCGATGAGTGCAGCCTGTGGAATCTTTTTGAACGCAACGGATTGAACTTGCGAAGTTGAAACAGCAGTCATGTTAAATCTCCTGATTAAAAAATTGCCACGCCAATTGATGTTGACGCGGCAATCAGATGGTTTGAATTAAGCAACTGTGGCCGTCTCGGCCTCGGGCTGCTTCACAATCTCCAGATCAATCTCGATCTTGACGTCCTTGCCAACCAGCAAGCCGCCGGTCTCGAGGGCGACGTTCCAGGTCAGGCCCCAGTCCTCGCGGTTGATCTTGGTGGTGCCGGTGAACCCGGCGCTGGTGCTGCCCCACGGCGCCTTCTGCTGGCCGTGATACTCAACATCCAGCGTCACTTCTTTGGTGACACCCTTGATGGTGAGGTCGCCGGTGAGCTTGGCGCTGGTGTCGTCAATGTGCTTGACGCGCTTGCTCTTGAACGTGAGGGTGGGGAACTGCGCTACATCCAGAAAATCGGGTGATTTGAGGTGACCGTCGCGCTTCTCGTCTTTGCTGTTCAGGCTGGCCGTCTCCACTGTCACATCTACTGTGGTGTCTGTGGGGTTCTTCTCATCGAAGTTAACCGTGCCGCTGAACTTCTCGAATTGTCCGCGCGCCGTGGTGAGCATCATGTGCCGTGCGCTGAAGTTGATTGCCGAATGACCGTTGTCAATTACCCATGCCATGTTAAATCTTTCTCCTTGAATTTCTAAATTGGATATGGACATTTGTCCGCTTGTGACTATGATGTTAGTGGACACGTGTCCACTTGTCAAGTGAATTCAGTAAATGCTAAGAATAAGCAAAAGTAGGGGCGTTGCATGCAACGCCCCTACGAGCGCTATGTGCGAATAGACCTTGTGCGAGGTTTTGGCAAAGATTGGGCTTGACGAGTGGAGACGAGAAGGTTTAACTATGGATAAGGTTACTTTCATGGCAACGCGACACGAAACATCCCACAACACTGTTCCGCTGATTCAGGAGTCGGCGATTCCAATCTCGGAGCCATTAGTTGTACTAAACAACGACCAAAGCCCCGCCGAGCGCACCGAGCGCAGCGACGCAGCAGCGAACCGCAAGCGCATTTTGAAGGTGGCCGAGAAGCTGTTCGCCAAGAACGGTGTCGCCAACATCAACATGGCCGACATTGCAAAAGCCGCTGGGGTGGGGCAGGGCACGCTCTACCGCCGCTTCGCCAACAAGAGCGAGTTGAGCCTGGCACTGATGGACAGCCAGATGGCCGATTTCCAGAACAGCGTCATCGCCCAACTCAATCAGATGACGCAAGCACGCCAGCCCAAGCTGCAACAACTGGAGTGGTTCTTGGACGCGCTGGTGCATTTCAACGCGCTGCATATGCCGCTGCTGTGCGCCGCCCAACGCGACATGGCTGCAATGCCAGCAGGCCGCCCCGCGCCGTGGATCTGGCAGCAGATGACGGTGCGTGGGTTGATTCAGAGCGCGGTTGCGGTGGGTGAAGTGCGCGCCTCCGCCTCTGCTGAGCTGGATGTGCCGCTGTTTGCCGACTTTTTGCTGGCCCCGCTGCACCCAGAAAACTTTCGTCTTTCGCGGGATGTGGATGGCTATGATCTGACGCGACTGAGTGCGGGCTTGC
>JAYTNY010000722.1:0-23873 GCA_043748055.1 Roseobacter sp. | reverse complement strand
CATGGCCCCAAAGCTGCGCATCTGCTTCTTGGCAACCTCGTGACCTGGGTGCGAGGGCAGGCCGGGGTAATACACGCGCTTCACGCGTGGGTGATCCTCTAGCCATTGCGCCACTTGCAGCGCGGTCTCGCTTTGCGCCCGCACGCGCAACGGCATGGTGGGGATGCTGCGCTGCAACAGCCAGCAATCAAACGGGCTGGGCACGCCGCCCACCAAACTCTGAATTTGACGTAAGCGCTGCGCCAGCTCGCTCTCTTTTTTGAGCACCACCATGCCACCCAGCACATCGCTGTGCCCGCCAAAATATTTGGTGGTGCTGTGCCAGGTTACATCACAGCCCAGGCTCAGCGGTTGCTGCAAGATGGGTGTGGCCCAGGTGTTATCGCACGCGCATACTGCGCCAATGCTGTGGGCTAGTTCGGCCAACGCCGCTAAATCGTTGATCTTTAGTTGCGGGTTGCTCGGCGTCTCGGCCCAAATCAGTTTGGTGTTTTTTTGGATGGCGCTCTTGACGGCCTGCAAATCTGTCAAATCCACGTAACTCACCTGCAAGCCCCAGCGCCCGAATATTTCGTGCGAGACATGCCGCACACCGTGATACAAGTCGTCGGGCAAAATCACATGGTCGCCCGCGTCCATGGCCTGCAAGAGAGCGCTGGCGGCGGCCATGCCGCTGGCAAAGGCAATGCCGATCTCGCCGCCTTCCATGGCTGCAATGCAGCGCTCTAACCCATTGCGGTTTGGGTTGGCCGAGCGGGTATACACATAGTTGCCATCGGGGAAGGTGCCATCGACGGCACGCTCAAACGTGGTTGCCAGCGTAATGCTGGGTGTTACAGCGCCGGTGCCTGCTTCAATCTCGCGGCCTACGTGTACGGCAAGTGTTTCAATATTCATGATGCTTATTTTGTACTCAACGGAAAAACGCGTAGGGGCCGGTCTCAGACCGGCCCCTACAAAGTGGAACTCTCGAAACGCCTAATGCTTCAGCGTGGCATGCACCGTAATGCTGGGCACTGCCGCCAGCGCTTTGCTGATGGGGCAACCGGCTTTCGACTCGGCCACCAGCGCATCGAACTTGGCCTGATCGATACCCGGCACCACCGCCACCGTGGTCAACTCAATCGTGGTGATCGTTGGGCCATCGCCCAGCGTCACTTTGGCGTCGGTGCTCACGCTCACAGGCGGCGTGCCGTTGCCGGTCAGCTTGGCGCTGAGGAACATGCTGAAGCAGCCCGCATGCGCCGCGCCGATGAGTTCTTCGGGGTTGGTGCCTTTGCCATCGCTAAACCGGCTGGCCCAGGTAAACGGGCCGTTGAGCGCGCCGCTGCCTACTTCCATGTGGCCCGCGCCTTCTTTCAATGTGCCTTTCCATTCCGCTTTTGCACTTGCAATAGTCATTGTGTTTGCTCCTTAAACTTGTACTCAGTAAGATGCGGGCATTCTAACTGAGCGACAAAGCTAAGACGATGGACGGCAGACGACTGACGACAAACAAAGCGCGTCGTCAGTCGTCTGTCATCTGCCGTCTAATTTCATGATCAACCTCTTCGATTACGAAACTGCCGCGCAGGGCAACTTGAGCGAGATGCTGTGGGGCTTCTACGCAGGTGGTGCATGGGATGAATTAACCGTGCGCGAAAACCGAGATGCCTTTGCCCGCGTCTGGCTGCGCCCGCATGTGCTAAACGATGTAAGCCAGCGCGATTTGCGCACAAGTGTTTTGGGCCAGCCTATTGCCTTCCCCATTGCCATCTCACCCTCGGCGTTTCATTGCTTGGCGCATGCGGATGGCGAACTGGGCACCGCCCGCGCCGCCACCAAACTAGGCACGCTCATGGCGCTCAGCACCTTCTCCAACTTCAGCATGGAAGCTGTGATGGAGGCTGTGACGGAGGCGCGGCGCGAGGCTAATCAATATGCCCCCGCCTGGTTCCAGCTTTACCCGCTCAAAGATCGCGGCCTGCTGCGTTCGCTGGTCGAGCGCGCCCACGCCGCAGGCTACAGTGCCATCTGCGTGACAGTAGACACGCCCTTTTCGGGCCGCCGCGAGCGCGATGTGCGCAACCCGCTGAGGCCGCCGTCGAATATGGCGCTGGGCAACTTCTCGGCAGAGGCCCTTAAGATGGACACGAGTAGTTTGATTTTGTATGTGACTGGGCAGGTAGACCCGGCCTTCAGTTGGCAAGATATTGCGTGGCTGCGCAGCATGACGCCGCTGCCTATTGTGTTGAAGGGCGTGTTGCGCGGCGACGACGCAACCAAAGCGGTTGAACAGGGCGTGGCCGGTCTGCTGGTGTCCAACCACGGCGGGCGGCAGTTGGATGGCGCTGTTGCGACTTTGCACGCATTGCCGGATGTCGTAAACGCCGTGCAAGGCCGCGCCGAGGTGTATTTAGATGGCGGCGTGCGGCGCGGCACGGATGTGTTGAAGGCGCTGGCGTTGGGCGCACGCTGCGTATTTCTCGGCAGACCTGCCGTGTGGGGCTTGGCGGTGGCGGGTGAGGCGGGTGTGCGGCATATTCTGGAGATGCTGCGTGATGAGTTGAGCTTAGCGATGGCGTTGGCGGGGTGTGCGACGTTGGGTGATGTGGATCGGAGCCTGATCACGATGTGATGGATTCCAGGCTTTAGCCGGTTACGAATTCCACTGCATCGCAAATGTGTAAGCGAGTCACTAACCGGCTAAAGCCTGGAATCCAACCTGTAAGTTCGTAGTTCTTTTCAGTCGCCGCCAATCTTCGCTCTCTAAAATTCAACTCATGCCCAACCCACGATCTCTGTCTACCCAAATCCGCCGCACCCGCAATCGGTTTGCCAACTGGCGCCGTCGCAAGCGCGAGGTCGCGCCGTATATTGCGTTCAGCCTGAATGGCGAGATTGCCGAATTTCCATCGCCATCACCGCTGCCTAAAATTCCGTTTATCAATCGGCTGCCCATTCCCATCCCCAGCGGGCCGATGAGCCTGAGCGAGCTGCGCCGCACCTTTGAGCAGTTGGCCCAAGACCCTCGGGTGAAAGGCGTGCGCCTAAAAATTAATTGCAGCGCGGATGTGAGCGTCTACCAAAGCCTGCGCAAAATTTTGTTGAACTTTCGCGCACAGGGCAAGCGCATTGTGGCTTATGGCGAGACGTTTGGCCCGTTTCAGTACTACCTCGCTTGCGCCTGCGACCAAGTTGTAATGCCGCCGCCCGCCGAATGGGGCGTGTTGGGGTTTCAGAGCGAGTATGTCTTTTTCAAAGATGCGTTGGACAAGTTAGGCATTGGTGTGGATTTGGTGCGTGTCTCGCCGTTCAAAAGCGCGGGCGACCAGTTTGTGCAAACCGATTTCTCTGATGACAGCCGCAAACAAGCCGAGTGGCTGCTGGATGCGCGCTTTGATGAACTGGTGCGCGGTATTGCCGAGGGCCGCAAGCTAGAGCCAAGCCGCGTGCGAGACCTCATCAACCAAGCCCCGTTTAGCGCGCCGCAGGCTGTGCAGCATGGGCTAGTGGATGCGGCGTTGTATGAGGATGAACTGGAGCGGTTTATTGCGCCCGAAAGCGCGGAGAACAAACCCGAAGAGCCGCCGCGTTGGTTCAAAATGTTGCCTGCCAAGTGGCAAGCCAAGCTGAAAGAGCAGATGGATGACGAGCCTGCGCCTGCGCTGGTGCCGTATAACGATGTGCGCAAGTCGCTGTTCATTCCCTACATCGAATACGAAAGCAAGTGGGTGGGCGTGGTGCGCATCGAGGGCACGATTGCCAGCGGCAACAGCATCGATTCGCCGCTGCCTATTCCGTTTGTGGGCGGGCAGATTGCGGGTTCAAACACAGTGGCGCAAGCCATTCGGCAAGCCGAGGAAGATAAGAACATCGCTGCCGTTATTTTGTATGTGGATTCGCCGGGCGGCTCGTCGTTGGCATCGGATGTGATGGCGCGCGAGGTGCGGCGCTTGATGTTGAAGAAGCCGGTGGTGGCGTATATGGGTGGCGTGGCGGCATCGGGCGGCTACTACGTGGCCGCGCTGGCCCACAGCATTGTGGCGCAACCGATGACGGTGACCGGCAGCATCGGCGTGTTTGCGATGAAGCCCAATACGCACGAGGCGTATGACAAGCTGTTTCTGCATCGAACCTTACTAAAGCGTGGGCAAAACGCGGGCATGTTTAGCGATGCGACACCCCTCAGCGAGAGCGAACGAAATGCGATTCAAACCTCGGTCGCGCGCACGTATGACGAGTTTAAGAAGATTGTGGCCGAGGGTCGCAAGCTGGAGTACGGCGCATTGGAGCCGTTGTGTGGTGGGCGGGTGTGGACGGGCGAGATGGCGTTGGAGCGCAAGCTGGTGGACACGCTGGGCGATTTTACGGACGCGCTGGAGAAGGCGCGCGCATTGGCGAATTTGCCCGGAGATAAACGGGTGCGCGCCATCTTGATCTCGCCTGCGAAAGAATCGGTGTTGCCGCGTGTGTTTGAGAAGACGAGCGAGCTGCGCGACGCTGTGACTGTGTTTGAGACCATGCGCGGGTTGTTGCTGCACACCCGCATCTGGGCGATGAGTGTGTTGAGTGGCTCGAAGACGATGTGAGGGCGAAGAAACGAAGCAGCGTTGTGAATAGTCCGTCAGTAGCACCCGAATTTATTCGGGTGCCGGGCTTAGCGAAGTCCTGGCGGACTAAAAATCAGTTCAAAAATGTCATATCAAATCAACAAAGTCGGGGTGATTGGCGCGGGCACCATGGGCGGCGGCATTGCGGCACTGATCGCAGGCACGGGCCTACCGGTGGTGTTGCTGGATGTGCCTGCCGAGGGCGCAGATCGGAACAAGACCGTGAGGGCGTTGTGGGAGCGCCAACGTAAGAGCAGCCCTGCTGCGTTGTTTACGCCAGAGGCTGCAAACTTGGTGACGTTGGGCAACATCGAGGACGATTTTGACAAGCTGAGCGAGTGCGATTGGATCATCGAGGCCATCATTGAGCAGTTGGAGCCGAAGCAGCAGTTGATGGCGCGCATTGAGGCGGTGCGCAAGCCGAATACGATTGTGTCGTCCAACACCAGCGGCATTCCCATCAGCAGCATTGGCGCGCAGCGCAGCGAGGAATTCCGCAAGCATTTTCTGGGTACGCATTTTTTTAACCCGCCGCGCTATCTTAAGTTGTTGGAGGTGATTCCGACGACGGACACTGCGCCCGAAGTGATTGCGTTTATCAAAGACTTTGGCACACATCATTTGGGCAAAGGCGTGGTGGTGTGCAAGGACACGCCGGGGTTTATTGCCAACCGCATCGGCGCATTTGTGAGCCAGGTGCGCCTGTTGGCGGCGATTGAGAATGGCTATAGCGTGGAGGAAGTGGATGCCCTCACGGGCGTACTTATAGGCAACCCCAAAACGGCGACGTTTCGGCTGGCGGATTTGGTGGGGCTGGATGTGATCTGGAATGTGAACCGCAACCAGCACGCGGCGTTGGTGAACGATGAGAGCCGCGAGATATTTCAATCGCCGGAGATTTTGAATAAGCTCGTTGAACAAAAAGCATTGGGCAACAAGAGCGGCGCGGGCTTTTACAAAGCAGTGCACACGCAGGCAGGCCGAGAGTTTCACATCCTCGATCTCAAGACCGGCCAATACGAATCACCGACCAAACCGCGCAGCACTTTGGTTGACGAGGTGAAGAGTATTGAGGACATCGGTCAGCGCATCAAAAAAATATTTGAGTGCGGCGAGGATCGAGATGCGATCTACTTGATTGAAACCACGCTGCAAATTTTGGGCTATGCGGCCCGGCGTGTGCCAGAGATTTGCGACAGCATTACCGACGTAGACAACGCGATGAAGTGGGGCTTTAACACATCGCTCGGCCCGTTTGGGACGTGGGATGCCATCGGTGTGCGCGAAGGCGCAGCGATGATGCGCACACGCAACATCCCTGTGCCGCAGTGGGTGGACGACATGCTGGCGAAGGGCAACACGTCGTTTTATCAGCGCGAGGGGGCGAAGGTAACGGGCGTTTATTTGCCATTAGCTATTGGCTATGGGCCAATAGCCAATAGCCAATGGCAAATAGCTCTAAAAGATAACTACGCCACTCCCCGCGAGCTGAAGCGCAACGCCAGCGCAAGCCTGCATGACATTGGCGACGGCGTGCTGTGTTTTGAGTTTCACAGCAAGGGCAACACGCTGGATGCGTTGATCTATGACGTGGGCCATTACGCGTTGGATGTGTTGGAGGGCAGGGATGACTTTCGCGCGTTGGTCATCGGCTCGCAGGGCAAGGATTTTTGTTTGGGGGCGAACATCGGCATGTTCTTGCAGGCCATTGCGGCGGCGGGCGGCGACTTTAAGCTGATCGAGAAAGTCTCGTTTGATTTGCAAGAATTTTTGATGCGCTTTCGGTTTGCGCGCAAGCCGGTGGTGGCTGCACCCTACCAACGCGTGCTGGGCGGCGGGGCTGAGGTGGTGATGGCCGGGGCGAGTGTGGTGGCGGCAGCCGAGACGTATATCGGCCTGGTGGAATTTGGGGTGGGCATTATTCCAGCAGCGGGCGGGTGCAAAGAGTTGGTGCGGCGCAATGTGTCGCCGCATGTTGCTGAGGGCGGCAACGTTGTTGCTGATGTGACGCCCCATCTCGCAAAAGTGTTTGAGACGATTGCGTATGCCAAAGTGAGTGAGAGCGCCTACATCGCCCAGCAGCGCGGCTTCTTCAAGAGCAGCGACAGCATCGTGTTGAACAGCGATAACCTGATTGGCATAGCGAAGCAGAAAGTCATCCAACTGGCCGAGAGCCATTACGTTGCACCCAGCCGCGCCGACAAGAGTGTGTGGGCGGCAGGCCGCAAAGGCAAAGCCTTTTTATTTTCTTCTGTAGACCAACTGCGCTGGGGCAAATTTATGAGCGCACACGATGCGCTGATTGCCAAGAAACTGGCGCATGTGTTGTGTGGCGGCGATCTGTCCTCGCCGCAGTGGGTGACTGAGGACTACATCTTGGAATTAGAGCGCGAGGCGTTTGCATCTTTGCTGGGCGAGACTAAGACGCAGGAGCGTATTACGCATATGCTGAAGTACGCGAAGCCGTTGCGGAATTAGAATGTGTTTGTGGAGGTTGATATGAGTACGACTGAGTTAGTAGGGCGCGCCCAATACGTAGTGGATAGGCACGGCAAAAAAACAGCGGTCATGCTGGATATTGCTGCTTGGGAGAAGTTGATGGAGCAGCTCTTTCCTTTGGGCAAACCCATCGTAAAAACTCTAGGTGTGGTTGGTGGAAACGCCCGCATTGATGGCACACGTTTGGCTATTTGGGGATTAGAGGAATGGCGGCGTCTTGGATGGGACGACGAGAAGATTCTTCAAAACTATCCACATCTCACCGCAACAGACTTGGCAAACGCATGGTCTTATGTTGAAGCCAATCGATCGGAGATTGACGAGGCCATCCGACAAAATGATCTTGCCATGAAAGAGGCCGCGTAATGGCTCGCCTTTACTCCGACGAAGACTTCGTGTATGCAGTGTCAGAAGGCTTACGTGCGTTAGGACACGATGTTCTTACAGTACAAGAAGCAGGCTGCTGGCATAGACGATGATGCTATTCAACTTGAAATTGCCATTGAGCAAGATCGTGCAATTGTGACCTTCAATCGTTGGGACTTCGTTGGCCTGCACCGTCAAAGCAAAAACCACAGGGGCATTATTGCTTGTACGCGTGATAGCGACATAGAGAGTTTGACCTTGAGAATTCACGCTGCGATTTTGGAAAACGAACCCTTGCAGGGGAAACTAATTCGTGTGTACATCAACAACTGGAGCGTCAGTTAGTTGTTTGCACACTACGCAGCTTCGAACCAAGCCGAAACATATCCAACGGCGAACGCACCCACTATGGCACCTGCTACACCACTACCAACATATTGCGCAAGTACACCAAATGCTGACACAAGAGCAATGGCAAGAAGATGTATTCGCGCTAAGACTTTTGCTTATGTTACTGAGGCTTCAACAATTAATGGGACAAACTTGAATGCAAAACGCCTTATTTTTATGCGTTTCTTGATGTCATGCAGTCCCATTAGTTTTTGAATGCTCAGTAAAAAACACGATTAAGAAATGACTAACAGACCCCTCTCCAACAAAACCGCCTTTGTCACCGGATCGGGCCGCGGCTTGGGCAACGCCATCGCCCACAAGTTGGCGTCACTTGGCGCAAACATCGTGCTGCACGACCAAACGTTTGAATCGCCTAGCGTGTTTGGCGAGGCCAAAGATTTGGCCGAGGCTGAAGCCAAGTTTGCCGAGCATGACGTGGATACGATGCAAGCCATCGGCAACATTGGCGATGAGGCTGCCGTGAACGCCATCGCGCAGCAGATTGCACAACGCATGGGCGGCGTAGACATTCTGGTGAACTGCGCCGGTGGTGATATTGGCGCATCTGGCAAGGGCAAGCCGCAACCCAACGACGCGCTGAATATTCCGCTGCCGGATTTGCGCGCCATTGTGGAGCGCAACCTGCTGGGCACCATGATGGTGTGCCGCGCCATTGTGCCGAGCATGGCCGCCCGTAAACGTGGCACGGTCATCAATATTGCCAGCGTGGGCGCGCACATTGGCGGCACGGTGGAGGTGGCGTATTCCACTTGCAAGGCGGCTGTGGTGCATTACTCGCGCTGTCTGGCTGCTGATATGCGCGAGCACAATGTGCGCGTCAACGTCATTAGCCCAGGCCCCACCCGCACCGCCCGTTTTCTGCAAACCCGCAAAACCGATGAAGCCATGATGGCGACCGAAGGCCTGAAGCGCTATGGCCTGCCCAAAGACATTGCCAACGCCGTGGCTTTTTTTGCAGGCGACGACAGCGAATTTGTAAGCGGCCAAGTGCTGCGGGTGGATGGGGCATTGCTGCTTTTCGGAGTTTGAAGGTTTGTTGAAAGTTTGCAGGTTTGAAGGTTGGAAGGTTGAAATGTCCGTCACAAACCTTCCAACCTGCAAACCTTCAAACCTTCTGTGGAGGAGCTTGATGAACGAAGCCGTCATCGTCTCTGCCGCGCGCACTGCCGTGGGCCGGGCGCACAAGGGCAGCTTGCGCACGGTGCGGCCCGATGACATGGGCGCGGCGGTTATTAAAGCGGTGATTGAGCGCGCAGGCATAGATGCGAGTTGGGTTGAAGATGTCATCATAGGCTGTGCCATGCCAGAGGCCGAACAGGGCATGAACGTGGCGCGCATCGCGGCGTTGCGGGCGGGATTGCCCAATACGGTGGCGGGGCAAACGGTCAATCGGTTTTGCTCGTCGGGGTTACAAACGATTGCGTTGGCGGCGCAACAAATTTTGAGCGGGATGGGCGAGGTGCTGATTGCAGGCGGCACCGAGAGCATGAGCATGGTCTCTATGATAGACCACGCCTACTCGCCTAACCCCGACCTGATGGCGATGAACCCCGAGGTCTATATGAGCATGGGGCTGACCGCCGAAAACGTGGCAGAGCGTTACAACATCAGCCGAGCAGAGGCCGATGCGTTTGCGCTGGGGTCGCATCAAAAAGCTGCCGCTGCGCAAGATGCGGGCGCGTTTGTCAATGAGATTGTGCCGCTAGATGTCTCGATCACCGAGTTTGGCGCGGAGGGTAAGCCCCAAACCCAAGCCTTTGAATTTAAGGCGGATGAGTGCCTTCGCCGCGACACGAATTTAGACGCGCTGGCAAAGTTGAAGCCCGTGTTCAGCACGGATGGCTCGGTTACGGCGGGCAATGCCTCGCCGATGAGTGATGGGGCGGCGGCGGTGCTAGTGATGAGCGCGAACAAAGCGCGTGAGTTAGGTCTGAAGCCGTTGGCGAGATTCATCAGCTTTGCCGTGGGCGGCGTGGCGCCCGAAGTGATGGGGATTGGGCCAACAGTGGCGATACCGAAAGCGCTGAAGCTGGCTGGGCTAACCCTCGAAGACATTGATTTGTTCGAGCTGAACGAGGCGTTTGCGGCCCAGGCGTTGGCTGTCATCAAAACGCTGGGTATAGATCAGCGCAAAGTGAATGTGAACGGCGGGGCCATCGCGCTAGGCCATCCGTTGGGTTGCACCGGGGCCAAACTCACCGTCAGCCTCATCAACGAAATGCCGCGCCGCAACGCCCGTTATGGCATGGTGACGATGTGCGTGGGCGGCGGCATGGGCGCGGCGGGCATTTTTGAAGGGATTGGTGATTGGTGATTGGTGATTTTGCACTCACCAATCCCTAATCCCTAATCACTCTGGCATGCCAACCCGCCACCAACTCCTCGAACACCTGGCCCAGCGGCACGCTGATGTCCCAACCGCGCAGGTCTTGGCGCATCTTGGTTAAATCCGAGATGTAGCAAATGTGGTCGCCCGCGCGGTTTTGATCCACGTATTCGTAGTGCATGGCCTTGCCGGTAATGGCCTCGGCAGCCGCAAACGCTTCGAGGATCGAGACGCTGTTCTCTCGCCCACCGCCGATGTTGAACACGGCCCCGCTTTGGGGCTGCTCGATGAAGGCGTGAATGGCGCGGGCTACATCGAGTGAGTGAATGTTGTCACGCACTTGTTTGCCCTTGTAGCCAAAAATTTTGTAGGTGCGCTCTTCCAAATTGCATTTGACCAAGTAACTGAGAAAGCCATGTAGCTCCACGCCGCTGTGGTTGGGGCCGGTTAAACAGCCGCCGCGTAAGCACGCGGTCTTTAGGCCGAAGTAGCGGCCATACTCCTGCACATACACATCCGCCGCAACTTTGCCTGCGCCAAACACGCTGTGCTTGCTTTGGTCAATGCTGAAGTCCTCGGCGATGCCATTGGCGTAGGCTGGGTCGTCGTAATCCCAGCGTGTCTCTAGCTCTTTGAGGGCGATGGTGTTGGGTTTGTCGCCATACACTTTATTCGTACTCATATGCACAAAGATGCCGTTTGCACCCACGGCCTGCCGATAACTCTCCAACAAATTCAGCGTGCCGACGGCGTTGGTATCAAAGTCGTCGAACGGGCGCGAGGCGGCCAGATCGTGGCTGGGTTGCGCGGCGGTGTGGACGACGACATCGGGCTTTAGCGCGGCCATTAGTTCTAAGCAACCGGCGCGGTTGCGAATGTCTAACTCGTGATGGGTGAACGAATCGAGCGCGCCTTGCAGGCGGCGCTGGTTCCAGCGCGTATCGCCTTGTGGGCCAAAAAAATCGGCGCGCATGTTGTTGTCCACGCCATGCACATCCCACTTTAACTTGCCAAAATAAAGCGCAACTTCCGAACCAATAAGGCCTGATGAACCGGTGACGAGAATTTTGTTTGCCATGTTTGTTTTGTTCATAAACCACGAAGATCACGAAGAAACACGAAGAACACAAAGAAGAGCTTTTTATCTTCGTGATCTTTGTGTTTCTTTGTGATCTTTGTGGTGAAAGTCTTTATCCTTTAATGTTTGCTATGTTGTGTGTGCGCCGCCGTCAGCGCCTGTCGTATCCCTTCGTTCACCTTGCGCGGGTCAAAGTTGTCCTCGGCGAACTTGCGCCCGGCCTGGCCCATGCGGTGCGCCAACTGCGGGTCGCTCCACAATTTGCGAATGGCTGCGCGCATCGCCTCGCTATCGCCGGGTGGCACCAGAAAACCGGTCATGCCATCTTGCACATAGTCCACCGTGCCCATCGTCTTCGTCGCAATTACGGCTTTGCCCGCTGAGCTGGCTTCCAGCACTGCCGTGCAGCCTGCGCCATATTGCGTCGTGTTCACCATCGGCACCACCACAAAGCGGGCATTCTCGGTGATGCGTTTGGCAAGCTGGCTATAGGGTGTGTCTGGCATGAACTTCACCCATGTTGGAATTTCATCCGCGTCGCCACCGCGATACGCATCTTGGTAGCGACTCGACGCATAAAGCTCCGCGTGATAGTCGGGCAAGCCTTTGAGGGCCGCAACCAGCGTGGGGTAATCTCGGCTAGCCGCGCCCGCGCTCACAATCACGCCTTCCATCCCATCGCCCACTATTGCCGCAGGTGTAAAACGATCAACTGGCGCAGAGGCGTAGTTGAACGTGTTCTCTAGCTTGTAATCAAAGCGGCTCACCATAAACTCGGCATCGGCTTTGGCATACACACCCACTTTGGCCCAGCGTTTTGTTACGCCCAGCAGTTGCACCAACTGCGCCTTGCGTTTGGGCACCAGGTTATGCACGATGGTGGCAATGGGCTTATTCGGCCCCAGCAACGCCAACGGAATGCTGACCTTCTCGCTGCCGCAAAATAACACGTCGTAGTCTTTGCTCATGCGGATTGCGCTGCGTGCCAGCGTAATATCCATGCGCAACTTCTGCTCTATGCGCCGCCACGCCGGCGAGACATTGGCATAGACGCGATAGTCAATTTTGTTGTCCCACAGCACCGTCTTAAATGTGCTCTCCGGTGCAAGGGTGGTATCTACATGTAGCACTTTGGGGTAGGGATGTGTCGCCATGATGACCTAATTATCCGCGAGACAAACCAGGTTTCTTCATAAGCGAAGCGCCGAAACCTGGTTTGTCTCGCAGCGCTCTTGCGCCGCTATCGCGCCGTCCACCCTAAATCCAACATGTGCGCTGCGCCCGTAATTGCGCTGGCTTTGTCGCTGGCTAAGTAGAGGGCGAACTCGGCGACTTCCTCCGGCTCAATCAAGCGTTTTATCGCCGCTGGCCCCAGCATCACTTGCGAGACCACCTCGTCTTCAGAGATGTTGAGCGTGCGGGCCTGATCGGCAATCTGCTTGTCCACAATGGGTGTGCGCACGTAGGCCGGGCAGATGGCGTTGACGGTGATGCCGAACGATGCCGCCTCCAGCGCTACTGTCTTGGTTAGCCCAATCACCCCATGCTTGGCGCTGATGTAGGCGCTTTTGAACGGGCTGGCCACCACGCCGTGCAAGCTGCTGATATTGATGACGCGCCCCCACTTGTTCTGCTTCATTGCGGGCAGCAAATATTTAATGAGTTGAAACGGCGCGGTCAGCATCACTTGCAACATCGCGTTCCATTCGGCTTCGGGAAATTCCTCGACCGGGTGAATGCGCTGAAAGCCCGCGTTGTTCACCAGAATATCGATGCGGCCATTTGCCTGTTGCAACGCTTGTTGGGCCAACGCGCGCACGGCCTGCTGGTCGCTCAAATCCGCTTGCACAAACGGCATGTTGAGTTGGTCTGCGAAGGCTTTGGCTTCTGGCACAACATCGTGAACCAGCACGGTTGCGCCCTCGCGGGCAAAGACCTCGGCAATGGCTTTGCCAATGCCGCTGCCCGCGCCGGTTACTAACGCTGTTTTGTTTTGTAGCAACATGTGTTACCCACGATGGATTCCAGGCTTCAGCTGGTTAGTAATGCTGCTTCGAGCTTGTGACGAAGCGAGTTTGTAACCGGCTGAAGCCTGGAATCCAAAAAGTCTCAAAATCGTTTCTTTACAAATTCAACAAAGAACGCCAGCGCCTGCGGGTTCACCATCGAGCCAATGTTTATTGCCTTCTCCACCGGCTGCCCCAGCAAAATTTTCTTGATCGGCACTTCCATCTTCTTGCCGTTTAGCGTGCGCGGCACTTCGCCAATCACGAAAATTTCATCGGGCACCAGACGCGGCGAAAGTTCGGCCCGCACCTTTTGCTTTATTTGTGCCTCTAGCGCATCGGTCAGCGCACAGCCTTCGCGCAGCACTACAAACAAGGACAAGTAACTCTCGCGGCCCAGCATCTCCAGGTCAATCACCAAACTGTCCAGCACTTCGGGCATAGATTCCACCACGCGGTAATACTCACTGGTGCCCATGCGCACGCCTTGCTTGTTAAGGGTGCTGTCGCTGCGCCCATAAATAATTACGCCATCATGCGGTGTGATCTTCACCCAATCGCCGTGCCGCCACACGCCGGGGTACATCTCAAAGTAACTTTCTCTGTAGCGCTGCATGCCTGCATCGTTCCAAAAGTAAATGGGCATGCTGGGCATGGGCTGGGTGATGACGAACTCGCCCACTGCGTTGTGCAGCGGTTCACCCCGCTCATCAAAGGCCTGCACGGCGGCGCCGAGATAACGGCACTGCATCTCGCCCGCGTGCAGCGGCCACAGCGGGTTGCCGCCCACAAACGCAGTGCAAACATCGGTGCCACCACTCAGCGGGTTCAGCCACACGTCCGGCTTTACCTTCTCGTACACCCACGCAAAGCCATCCAACGCCAACGGCGAGCCGGTGCTGCCGATGCTACGCAGCGCGCTCAAATCAAATTCTTTCGCCGGTTCAAATGTCCCTTCACCCGCCTTCATGCACGCGCCAATGTACGCAGCACTCACGCCGAAGAGATTAATTCGCGCCTCTTGCGCAAGCTGCCACAACACCCGCATGTCCTCGCGGCCTGGGCTACCATCAAACAACACCAGCGTGCAGCCCTGCAACAAGCCGCCCACTAAAAAATTCCACATCATCCAGCCCGTCGTCGTAAACCAGAAGAAGCGGTCGCCCGGTTTCAAATCACAATGAAAAGCAATAGCCTTGAGATGCTCCATCAAAATGCCACCCTGCGATTGCACAATGGGTTTGGGCAAGCCTGTGGTGCCAGATGAATACAGCACCCAAAGCGGATGATCGAACGGGACGGGCGTGAAGAAATTATTAGTGATTGGTGATTGGTGATTGGTAATTAAGTTTGGCCACAGGAATGAAGAAACTTCGTGGGGTTGGATTTGGTCTTCGGGCGGGAGCAAGTACGGCACGTTGACCAAGTGTTCAAGCGATTTGAGTTCGCTCACCAGTTCACTCACAACCTCGCGCCGGTCGAACGTTTTGCCGTTGTAAATGTAGCCATCCACTGCAAACAACACCTTTGGCTCAATCTGCTTAAAGCGGTCTAAAACACTGCCCACGCCAATATCTGGCGAGCAGCTAGACCACACCGCGCCGATGCTGGCGCAGGCCAACATCGCCACCACCGCTTGCGGCATGTTGGGAATATAAGCTGCCACGCGGTCACCTTTGCTCACGCCCATCTTGCGCAATGCGCTGGCAATGGCCCTAACTTGCTCTCTCAACTCGCGCCATGTTGTTTCCCGTAGAGACGCGCTGCAGCGCGTCTCTACAGACTGATTTGTTTCTGAAGCGAACAAGAGCGCGGGTTCATCTTCTCTGCCTATCCCATTGCGCAGCACATGCTCGGCGTAATTCAGCGTCGCGCCCTCAAACCAAGTTGCCCCGGGCATGGTTCGCTGGGCCAGCACACGCGTGTAAGGCTGATGGGCCTGGATGCCGAAATACTGCCAGAGCGATTCCCAGAAATCTTCGATGTGTGTCACCGACCATTGCCACAGCGGGCCATAGTCATCAAAGTGCAGCCCTTTCTCATGCGCCAGCCAATCCATGTAGGCCTGCAAGTTGCTGTTGCGCTTCATCTCGTCGCTGGGTTGCCAGAGCAAATCACCTTCGGTCACAGTCATCTCTTTCTCTTTTCTTCCTTTCTTTTCTTCCGTTCTTTGCTTCTTCTCTTCGCTTCTTCGTGTTCAAAAACCCTCACACCTTCATCTGCGGCAGAATAACGCGCAGCAACAAATACACATCCAGCGCTGCAAAAACCAACACAAACCCAAGCCACAACCAATGGCTTAGTTGTGCAAATCGCCTCAGTGCAAAATGCCAGCCCAATGAAAACGCCGTGGCAATGGGAATAAGCGCCGGGTACAGATAGCGCCCCTGATGTTGCTCGAATTGCAGGTTGTACCAGGCGAAGGCCAACACCGCCATCGCGGCCAAAAACGCCATCAGCGTTAACGCTTTGTTTTGTTCGGGCGTGTGGGTTTTGGCTGATTGCGCCCGCACCCACCACAGCCCGAAGAAAATCGTCGAGGCCAGCGTGAATGCCAGAAAGCCCACATAAAACCGGTCGCTCAGGGTAATGCTCATCCACCCAAACTGGCCCCAAAACGATTGAAAGGTGGTGCGCAGCAACTTGAACATCGCGCCACCGAACCCCAGTTTCTCGATCAACATGGCCGTGGTGGGTTGGCCCACGACAACGGCGTTGTGTTTTTGCAAGCCCAGAAAATCCAGCCCGCCGTAGGTTGCCATGTTGCGCAGCCACAACGGCGCGCCGATGAGGCAGGCTAGCGCGGGCGCAGCCAACACACGCCAGGTTTTCTTGGGGTGCGCCATCCACAGCCCCACAACCGCCAGCGGCAACGCCAAATACGCCTGTGCTTTGGTCAGCAACGCCAAACCCACGACGACGGCCAGCACAATCAGTTTGCGCGTGCTGATGCCCTGCACAATTAAGCGCACGCACACAAACAACGTCATCGCCAACAACGCCTCGGAGAGCGCATCGTTGTTGAAGCCCGCCATCATATGAACATGCTGCGGCACAAACGCCACGAACGCCGCCGCAAACGCGGCCACACCCGGCTGCTCTGGAAAAAGCGCCCACACAATGAGAAAAGCGAAGACGATTGTCACCGTGCTGATAACAAGCGCGAACAACCGCAGCGCCACCAAATCCCCATTGAACACACGAAAAACCGGCACTGCCAGCGCGTAAAACAGCGCAGGCTGATGATCCTCGTAGGTGATGCGCTCCACCGCTACGTTGCGGTTGTCTGGGCCGATGGGTACCAGCCCCGGCGTCCAATCGCTTGGCTCGATGACCGGCAGGGCGCCGGTTTGGGCCAGTTGTTTCACGTAGTTGTAGTGCGCCGGTTCGTCCGGCGTTTGCCAGGCTGGAATGCGCGTGGCGAACAACGTGCCGATGACGAGATACAGAAAAAGAATAGGGAGCAGGTGTAGGCCAAGCGGCCCAATGCGGCGCAGATTCATGAGTGGCCTGAGTGTACTGCGAGTAACGTGCGACGCACGTGGCACCATTTTGTTAAGTATCAGGACTCTATAATGAGCTACATGAGTGCAGAATTTGGTTACGTTTTAGTGGCTACAACGATTGCTATTGTGATGTTGATGGTGTGGGCCGTTGTGGCATGGCCGCAAAAGCGCGCCCGCCAGCGCCAAGAGCAAGTGATTACCGAGCTGAAAGTCGGCGAGGACATCGTCACCGTCGGCGGCATCGTGGGCAAGCTCACCTATCTCAACCGCGAGGAAGACATCGCCCGCATCGAGATTGCCAAAGGCATCGAGGTGCGGATTATTCCCGCTGCCATCAGTCATCCGCTGGATTACATGCAGCGCGTGCAACAAGCCGAGGCCAAAGAGCAAGCCAAAGTGGCGAAGAAGCAGACCAAAACATCGAAGAGTTAGTTTGGTGATTCGTGATTCGTGATTCGTGATTGATGATTCCCCAATCCCTAATCACTATTCACCAATCCCCATCCATGCTCCGCCAACTTCGAGCAACCTGGCAACTGTTGCGCGCCGCCATTAGCCGGGTGCGCTGGTCGTTGTTTGGGCTGTTGCTGGCACTGATGGGCGGAACGCTGGCCTTCTCGTTAGAGGGCAGCAAGAGGCCTATTCAGGCTTTTTTTTACAGCATCAACCTCGTTACGCTAAACGCTGGCCCAGGCGATGCGCCGGAACCCATTTGGTTGCAGGCCATCGCATTTCTCGTGGTCATTATTGGCGTGCTGTCTCTGGCAGGCGGGGCCACCCGCATCATTCAACTTATGAGCGACCCCAAAGAGCGCCAGCTCGCACTGGCATCCACGTTTAGCGATCACATCATCATTTGTGGCGTGGGCCGCGTGGGCTACCGCGTCATCAACGAGCTGTTGGAATTTGGCGAGAAAGTCATAGCCATTAACGTGAGCGAGAAAGAGGAGTGGCTGCCGGACTTCGCTAAACGCGGCGTTGTCATTATTCAGGGCGATGCGCGCCAGCGCCGCACGTTGGTGAGCGCTGGGGTCGAGCGGGCCTCGGCCCTCATTGCCTGCACCAGCGACGACTTAACAAATCTGGATATTGCCCTGGACGCGCGCGAGGCCAACCCCAAGATAAAAGTAGTGCTGCGCATGTTTGATACCGCGTTGGCCGCTAAAATTTCCAAAGGCTTCAACATCAATACGGCGTTTAGCGTCTCGGCGTTGGCCGCGCCTGCGCTGGCCGCAGCAGCCACGCGGGCCAAAGTGGATTACTCGTTCAAGCTCAAAGGCAAATTGCTGAACGTGACGAGCGTGACGTTCACGCCAGCGTCGCCATTCTTCGGCAAAACGATTGGTGAGATCGAGCAGCAAGCCAACTGTAGCGTCATCAGCCAAGAGACCGAAGCGGGCTTGACCATGCATCCTGCCCGCGACCATGTGATTGGCGCTAGCGAGCGTTTCAACATTGTTGGCTCTTTAGAAGCAATACGATTGCTCCATGGTTAGTTTTTGGGAACCCGGCTCTCACATCATCACGCGAGAAATTTATGCGGGCAAGGTTTGGACGGCGCGACCTGTCACCGTTGTTCAAGACACTTCTGAGTTGACCGCGCTTTACATGATGCCGGGGACGATCTACAAACACCCTCGCAAGCTAAATTCCGTTTCACTGCCCGATTGGGAAGATTTCCTGCGAGGCGATTGGCAGTTGATTGATGCGACCTGGTGTGGCGGGGGCGCGCTTTACCTCAGTTACCCTGGTGATGCGCACATGGTGGTCGCGTTCTATGACGAGCAAAACATTTTGCAGTCGTGGTACGTCAACTTGCAAGAGCCGTTTCGACGAATGTCGCTCGGCTTTGATTATCTTGACCAAGAATTAGACATTGTGATTGCCGCAGATTTATCTGCGTGGCGCTGGAAGGATGAGGAGTCTTTTAAGAAGTTGCAACAACTCGGACGATTTACCATTGAGCAGGCGAGGCAAATTCGTACTGAAGGTGAGCGCGTGATTGCGCAACTTCAACAACCCGATTCTGTTTTTCGGGCGGGCTGGGAGCGATGGAAACCGCCAACAACCTGGGCACTTCCTCAATTGCCAGCGGGATGGGACATCGTCTAAAGTTATTATTCTTAACTCGATCCATGAGATTTGACATCTTTACTCTCTTCCCCGGCATGTTCGCCAGCCCGTTTGCCGAAAGCATGATTAAGCGCGCGGTGGACGCGGGCTTGATCGAGATTCACACCCACAACATTCGAGACCATGCCGCCAGCAAACACCGCTTGACTGATGACGTAGCCTACGGCGGCGGTGGGGGCATGGTGATGAAGCCCGAGCCGATTTTTGCAGCGGTTGAAACGGTGCTGGGAGTGACGAATGACGAGCGACGAGCGACGAATGATGACTCGTTCGACATTCGACATTCGCCGCTTGTCACTCCCATCATCCTCATGTCCCCCGCCGGTCGCCGCTTCAGCCATGCCATTGCCCAAGAGCTGGCCGGGCACGAGCGCATCGCGCTGGTCTGCGGGCATTACGAGGGGGTGGATGACCGCGTGCGGCAACATCTTTGTACCGACGAGATCAGCATTGGCGATTTTGTGCTGACCGGCGGCGAACTGCCTGCGATGGTCATCATGGACGCGGTCTCACGCCTCATCCCCGGCATGTTGCCGCCCGGCACGCCCGAAAACGAGAGCCACGCCAGCGGCTTGCTGGAATACCCGCACTACACGCGTCCCGCCGAATTCCGTAGCTGGAAAGTCCCCGACATTCTGCTCAGCGGCGACCACGCCAAAATAGAAAAGTGGCGACGAGAGCAGGCTGAGGCGCGGACGAGGGCGCGGCTACAATCGGACAGTGAGTAGGGATTGGGGATTAGGGATTGGTGAATCCCTAATCCCTAATCCCCAATCCCCAATCCCTACTATGCAAGACACCCTCTTCGCCAAAATAGCTCGCCGAGAAATTCCGGCGCAGATTGTGTATCAAGATGAGGACGTGACCGCCTTTCGCGACATTAGCCCGGCTGCGCCCACGCACATTCTCATCGTCCCGAACAAAATTATTCCCACACTAAACGATGCCACACCCGCTGACCAAATGCTGCTGGGCAAACTACTGCTCACGGCCCAAAAGCTGGCAAACGAGATGGGTATCGCCGAGGACGGCTACCGCGCCGTGATGAACGTGAACAGCGACGCGGGCCAAACCGTGTTCCACATCCACCTGCACCTGCTGGGTGGCCGCAAGCTAGGGGGAATGGTGAATAGGGATTAGGGATTGGTGAATATTTACCAATCCCTAATCCCTATTCACCAAGCCAAACTTACACCGACCATGAAATTCCTCATTACAGGCGGCGCAGGGTTTTTGGGCAGCGCATTGGCGAACACATTGGTGCGGCAGGGGCATGGCGTGCGCGTGCTGGATGATTTGAGTGCGGGCGATCCCGACCGGCTGGATGCCAACGTGACGTTGACGCGCGGCGATGTGACCGATGTGCCTAAGCTGTGGTCGCTGCTGCAAGGCATCGAATGCGTGTATCACCTGGCGGCACGGGTGAGCGTGCCGGAGAGTGTGCTCTACCCCCGCGAATACAACGCCACAAACGTGGGCGGCACTGTGGCGCTCATCCAAGCCGTGCGGGATGCGGGCGTGCGGCGGCTGGTGCTAGCTTCGTCCGGCACAGTCTACGGTGAGCAAACCGAGCAACCCATCCGCGAGGAGATGACGCCCAACCCGGGTTCGCCCTACGCGGTCAGCAAGCTCGCCGCAGAGCATTACGTGAACACCATTGGCGCGCTATGGGGCATCGAAACGGTAATTCTGCGCATCTTTAATGCATATGGGCCGGGGCAAGTGGCAAAGGTCTCGCACCCACCGGTAGTGCCCGCCATTGTGCGGCAGGCGTTGGGCGGCGGTAGCATCGTGGTGCATGGCGATGGCCGCCAAAAGCGCGATTTTGTCTTCGTGGACGATGTGGTGACCGCGCTCATCAGCGCCTCAACTGCCTCTAACGTGAATCGGCTTACCATCAACGTGGGCAGCGGCGTGCCCAGCAGCATCAACGACATTGTGGCCACCGTGGGCAAGGCCCTCAGCAAAGAGCTGACCCCGCTGCACGTCACTGCCGAAAGCGGCGGCGTCTCCACCATGCGCGCCGACTTGCAGCGCGCCAAAGAGCGCCTGGGCTACACGCCCAAAGTGTCGCTGGAAGAGGGGCTGAGGAAAGTTGTAGAGTCGTTTAGCACATGAAGTGATTAGGGATTAGGGATTGGTGATTCGCAATAAATCCCCAATCCCCAATCCCTAATCCCCAATCCCATGAACATCATCGAAACCCATGACCTAACCAAGACCTACGGTAAGCGCATCGCTGTGGACAAGCTGAACCTAGCTGTACCGGCTGGCTCGGTGTTTGGGTTGGTGGGGCCAAACGGCGCGGGCAAAACCAGCACGCTGCGCATGCTGGCGACTTTGTTAGAGCCAACCAGTGGCGACGCTGCCATCGCAGGTGCTTCGGTTAAAACCGAGGTGATGCGCGTGCGTCGCGCTATCGGCTACATGCCCGATTTTTTCGGCGTGTATACCGATATGACCTGCACCGAGTACATGGATTTTTTTGCCGCATGCTACGGCGTGCCAAAGGCCGACCGGGCCACGCTGATTACCGACCTGCTACAACTGGTGGATTTGGCGCACCGCAAAGACGACCAAGTGGACAAGCTCTCGCGCGGGATGAAGCAGCGGCTGGGCTTGGCCCGCACGCTGGCCCACGATCCGCAGGTGTTGCTGTTGGACGAGCCTGCGTCTGGCTTGGACCCGCGTGCGCGCGTAGAAATGCGTGAGCTAATTAAAGAGCTGCGCAGCATGGGCAAGAGCATTGTGCTGTCCTCGCACATTTTGGCCGAGCTGGAGGACGTTTGCACCCATGTCGCCATCGTCGCCGAAGGCACCATCAAAGCCTCTGGCACACTGGATGCGATTCGTGCCCGGCTGCGCCCGCATCGCACCATCTCCATAAAATTTTTAGGCGACCCGGATTTGGCGCTGAGCGTGGCGAAGAACGCCACGGGCGTGTTGGACGTGCAGATGCCTGTCCCCGTCGTAACCCCATCCACAGAAATGGCTGCGCCCGCAGTGGCCCCGCTAAATATTTTGAAGGAAGTGCATGTGGCCTTTACCGGCGACTACAACGATGCCAGCAACTTGCTGCGTGCCCTCATGCACACCGGCGTGCAGGTGGTCTCGTTCAGCGAAGAGAGCGATTCGTTGGAGACATTGTTTATGAAGCTGACTGAGTGAAATAAATTGAACACGAAGAAGCGAAGGAATGAAGCATAAAGAGAAAAGCCTTCTCTTCACTTCTTCGCTTCTTCGTGTTCCAATCTTCTGTCATGGAATCGAAAGCAGTTAATCCAAAGGCCACATCGTCAATCGAGCTAAACCCCATTTTTCGCAAAGAATTTAGTGGGCGCATGCGCACGCCGCGCACCCATACGATTCTGGGGATTTATCTCGCCATCGTCAGCGCCATGACCCTGTTTTTGTATATTGGCGCGGCGATTAGTGCGCCACGCGCCAACAGCAACAACGGGTCGATTGGCATCAGTTTGTTTACGGTGCTGGTGGGCATGCAAGTGGTGCTGGTGTGTTTTATTGCGCCCGCGCTCACCGTCAGCGCCATCAGCAGTGAGCGCGAGCGCATGACGTATGACTCGTTGCGGGCCACGCCGCTGGGTGCGCGGCAGATCGCGCTCAGCAAGTTGCTCTCGGCGCTGGGCTATGTCAGTTTGGCGGTGTTGGCTACGCTGCCGTTGTTTAGCGTGGTGTTCTTGCTGGGCGGCATCGAACCGGTGCAGGTGTTGATGGCGCTGAGCGTGGTGTTGGCTTCTGCGTTTTTGTTTACGGCGCTGGGCTTGTTTATCTCCAGCCGCATGCGCAGCACGGTGGGTGCCACTGTTTTAACCTATGCTATTACGTTGGGGGTGGTGTTGGGGTTGCCGGTGCTGCTATTGTTTGGCGGTTCCATTATTGCCAAGCTGGCTGCGCCCGCTGTCACCAGTATTGGCCCCACAGCAACGGTTACGCCTGCGATGGTCGTCGCGGGCCTCATGGCGACATTGGCGCTCAGCGTCAGCCCTATTACTGCCATCGTCATCAGCCAGTTGGCTTACCAGGAGACGGGCAACGCCTTTGCCGTGGCCGCGCCGTTTTTGTATGGCGCTACGGGCAATGGGTTCATCGTGCCCTCGCCGTTTATTATTTTGTGCTGCTTGTATGTGTTGATGGGGTTGGTGTTGTTTGGGTTGGTAGTGCGGCGAATTAGCAGGGCAGAAGCGGTTTAAGAAAAACCTACCCGCCCGGTTAGTTGACGCATATCCGTACCTCCGTTATTATTCGCATCGCTACAGGACATTTGTTCTACGAAGAACAAATGAACTTGTAGACATTATTAACTTTTCCCGTAGGAGGGACCCAACATGTATCAGACGATCACAATTATTGGACGACTTGGCCGCGACCCAGAGATGCGGTATTTGCCCAACGGCAACCCCGTCACCTCGTTCAACGTCGCCACAGACCGCACTTACAACGACGCACAGGGCCAACGCGTCAGCGAGACCACCTGGTTTCGCGTCTCGGTCTTCGGCAAAACTGCCGAGACCACGAACCAATACCTGAGCAAAGGCAAGATGGTGCTGGTGGAAGGCCGTTTGCGCGCCGACCCCAAGAGCGGTGGCCCAGCCACCTACACCCGCCAGGATGGCACTGTGGGGGCCAGCTTCGAGCTGATCGCCAATCAGGTCAAATTCCTAAGCCCCAAGAGCGAAGGCAGCGCCCCCAGTGGCGGTGGTGATGCTGGCGGCGGCGGTGGAGACGAAGGCGCACCGGCAGGCGACGATATTCCGTTCTAAATCAAGCGATAACTCAATTGCACAAACGCCTGATAGGTTTCAAACCTGTCAGGCGTTTTGCTGTCTTGGGCGCTAAAAACGCGAACATGTCGCTAAATAGCTACACAATGCTGGTTGGCCTAAGTGTTTGTATTGGGCTGGCCTGTGTGGTTTGGCAAATACGCACCTGGGC
>JAYTNY010000721.1:0-16061 GCA_043748055.1 Roseobacter sp. | reverse complement strand
CGCGCCCAGCGTGATGGCAACCGAGTCGTTGCTCGCCACCGTCACATCCTGGTTCTGCGCCACTGGCACGCTGTTCGCCACCGTCCAGATGTAGCGCGTGGCCGCACCGCCCACAGCCCGCACCAGGAACTCGTGTGCTCCATCTTCCAACCCGCTGTAAGTTTGTGGGCTGTTGCATGGCGCAAACTCGCCGCCATCCAGCGCACACTCGTATCCACTCGCGCCCTCGGCCTCAAAGCCAAACTGCGCGTCGCGGCTGTAGCCCGTGCTGGATGGCGCGCTCGTCAGCGTCACTTCCAACTGCGTGCTGCGCACTGTCCAGGTCGCAGTCGCTGGGGTGGAATCTACATAGCCCTCGCTGTCAATCGCCCGCACCTTCATGGTGTGTTCGCCGTTGCTCACCACGCTCAGCGCAAAGGGGCTGGCACACGGCACATAGCCGCCCTTATCCACCTGGCACTCGTAGCCAAACACCTCGCGGTCGCCCGCCGTGCTGCTAAAGCTCACTGTTGCCGTCAACGCATCTGTCTCGCCGCTCGGCCCTTCGGTCACGTTTGTGTCTGGCGGGTTGCCGCCCTCGCTCAGCAGCACCGTCTCGCCCATGCTGCGCTGCTTCACCTGGCCGAACTTGTCAATCGCGTCCACGGTCACATTCAGGGTTTGGCCGCTCTGCAAGTCCTGCACTGGCATGGCAATTTCCCAGCGCCCATCGGCAAAGCGCGCATCGGCCCAGCGCCCGTTGTTCACCTTCACTTTTACGGCAGCCAGATTCTCGGTCGTCACGCGGCCCTTCAGAATCACCACGTTGCTGCGCAGGCCATACGTGTCGGTCAGCACCACAAACTCGCTGTCAACTTCTACCGAGGGCAGACCCGTGATGAACGTCACGCTTGTGCTGGCAGGCTCGGCTTGGGTGTTGCCCGCCCAGTCGGTTGCCTTCGCCGTCAGCACATGCGCGCCACTCGCCGTAGGCGTAATCGTCACCGTGCGGATGGCGCTCTTGATGGCATCGTCCTCCGCAAATTCAATCGTGGCCTGGAGCACAGCGTCCACAAACAATTCAATCGTCTTCAGCCCGTGGCTGGCTTCACCGGCCAACGTTACTTGCACGGCGTTGTTGCCCTCGGCCAGCGCAACAACGCTGCCCTCGGTCGGGTCCACAATCACCGCCGTTGGCGCTGTTGCGGGCGCTTGCACCGCCAGTGCGCTCAGGTTGGTCTGCACCGTAGCAACAGCCGCCAGCGTGCTGGTGCTGCACTTGCCCGTGCCATCGCAAACGCGGGCGCTGCCCACCGGTTGCGTGTTGGCCTGCCACACGGTGTAGGTATTGCTCATCGTGTTCAACAGGCTCAGGCTGGGGAACTGCGCCAGCAAGGCTGGGTCGGTGTTAAACCCGCGCGAGGGCGTTTGCTGCGCATTGCCCGCGCACTCGAACGTAGCCTCGTTCAGTTGCCAATCCTCGGCCTTGCAGATGTAGCGCATCTCGTATTGGCGCGTGTTGGTGTTGGCATCTAGGTAGGTCTGGCCCGTCGCTGTGCCGTTCAGCGTCACGCGCGGCGCAACCCCATCCACAATGCCACGCCAGGTGCCCAGGCCCAGTTGCTTGTTGCCCAGCAAGTCTCGGCTGCGCAAGTCCATTTGGTAGATGCCTTCCAACCCGGCTGGCACAGCCATGCTCCAGGTGGTGTTGGTTACGGTGGTGCCGCGTTGGGCCAACGCCGCCGGGTGCCAAGTCTTGTCTGCCACGCGCCGCAACGCCTGCACATCGCTTGCGCCCAGCGCACTGGCGATGATGCTCACTTCGTCAAGCATGCCTTCGCGGCGCACTTCGGAATCGCCAATGCTGAGGGTGTTGCCGCTGAAGTTCGCGCCACCCGTCACCGGGGTGTTGGCAACCTGCACGCCATCTACATACAGGTAAGACGTGGTGTTGCTGTGGTTATACACACCCACAACGTAGTGCCATTGGTTGTCCCGCAAATCCGGGCCGCCCGTCACCGCCACGTTCGAGTTCGGGCTGAGTCCGTTGTAACTCATCAGCCGCCAATTGGCCTTGCCCGTGTTCTGGGCCACTTGCAGGTCGTAACCAATTTGCGTACCTGCGTTGGCAAGGTTGCTAAAGATGCCCAGGCGATACGGCACAGTATTGCCGAGTTTGACCCAACCCTGCACGCTAAAGCTGCGGTTGATGAAGTTCAAGCTCTGGTTCGGATTCACACTTGCTGCAATCACCTGGCTGCCCGCCTGCCCGCTGCCAAACTGCAACCCGCGCCCAATGCGCCCGGCACCGCCACTGGTTGGGCAGCGTGTGCCAAAGGCACAGTAGGCGCTGTTGAATTGGCCCGACGAATCCTGATACCAGGCCGCATTTGCGTCTTCTTCAAAGCTCAGTTGCAACACAGTGCTGGTCAGCGGCACCACCTGGGTAATGGGCGCAAACGCCACCTCCAACCCATCCAACCCGCTGAGGCCCGTGTCGCTGATGAGGCCGGCGATGGTTTGCACCGTGCTGGTGATGCTGTTGGTCAGAATGCCGGTGCTGAGGTTGGTCGTGGTCAATGCCGCAGTAGGCGCACCGGTGTCCACGTTCAACACAAAGCTCGAAATCGTGTAATCGCCAAAGCGCAGCCCCACGTTGTCCTCGGCAGAAACGTTGACGTAATACGCGCCCACTGGCGGCGCATCGGTCACGCTGCTGGGAAAGTTGTAATCCACCGTCCAGTTGCCACCCGAAAGGTTGGCAATTTGGGGCGAGGTCAGCGCCGTGCCAAAGCGATCTACTTGCAACTGCACGGTCACACCACGGGGCTTGATGCCACTGCTAGGCCAGTCCCCAAACACATCGGTGATTGGCCCAGTGAGCGTAACGATCCACTTGCCTGCTGCATTGCGCTTGGCCACCACTGGGCCGGGCAAGCCATTCCAGAATGCCTGCGGCCCAGACGCATCGGCGTTGATGGTGATGCCTGCGCCTGGCGTTTCGACATTGCCCAGCGCATCGGTGGCGCGGGTGCGCAGGTTGTAAACAAAGATGCGATCCGGGAACAGTGTCTTCAACTCAAGCGGGAAGCTCCAGCTCTCGGTGCCGCTGGCGGTTTGCCACGGCCCGTTGTTCACGCTCACTTCCACCTTGCTCACATTAGACGTTGCATCGGTGGCGTTGCCGCCGATCATCAGCACGCGGTTGGTGGCGCGGTTCACCGAAGCCTCTACGTATTGTCCGTTCTGCAACGAGGTCAAGGTCGAGGTCGGCTTGTCGCCGTCAATCGTCAGCGTCAGGCCGTTGCTCACGGTGATCTTGCCACCGCGCACGTCGTTCTGGCGCGTCACCAGCTTGGCCCAGGCCACACCGCTGCCGTTGGTGGTTGGGCGTGCCGCCACGCAGTAGTTTTGCTGCGTGCGGTCATACAGCGCCTTAATCGCATCTACGCCCAGCGCCGAGCGATACAGTTGCACACCATCCATCGCGCCAACAAAGCCCGCATCGTTGCTGCTGCCAATCAGCAAATCATCGTTGGTGACAAAGCTGCCGGTAAAGCTGCCGGTGCCGCGCGAGACACCATCTACGACCAACGTGACCCCGCCAGTGCTGCGGTTCAGCGTGGCCGCCACCTGGTGCCAGCGGTTATCGCGCAAATCTGGGCCAGCGGTTAGGGTGTTGCCTCCGGTTGGGTTGCCAAACGCCATGCGCAACTGGCCGGTGGGGGCAATGGACATCATCAGGTCGTTGGCGTTGCCCAAACCCTTGCGCATGATTGGGCTGCCAGTCGTCGTCTTCACCCAGGCCAGCCAGGTAAAGCTATCGGCAGGCCCCCATTGCAGGCGGGCGTTGTTGGTCACGCGCAAGTATTGGTTGCTACCGAACCCTAACGCAAAGTCCGAGGCAGGCGTGCCAGCGGCGATGCCGTTCGCATCCACTGCGCCGGGTAAGCCATTGCTGGGGCATTGCGTGCCGCTGCCGCACACGGCGTTGCTGCCATAGCCGCTGATGTCGGCATACGTCGTCGCGCCAGGCAATTCCTCAAAGCGCAGGTCCAGCACCGGCTGCGATGCCACCGCCGGACACGCCATCGCCGTTGGCTGGGTGTTGCCCGTCAATGTCCAACTCTGGAATGTCGGCGTTTGCGCCGTCAGGTCATTTAGCTTTAGTGGGTTGACCGAATACAGCCCGTTGCTAAATAGCCCCGCCACCATCCAGCCGGGTGCAGCCGGGTTGAAGGCCGCCGAAACTCCGAGCGCGCCCCCGCTGCCGGTCTGCTGCACCGATGGCGTGGTGCTGGCAGCGTTGGGATACAGGTTGAACTGTGGTTGCCCGCTGCCCTTGAGATAAGCCAACAACCAACGCCCGTTACTGGGGTCGTAAGCAATCTGCGGCGCATTCAGTTTGGCATCTGTGCCGGTAGCGCCGTCATTCGGGCCAAACTGGCTGGTGCCCAAGCTGGCCGTTGTGCTGAAATCCACAAAGTCAATCGTTGTGCGGTTGAGGGCTTTCAGAACAGTGCGATACGTGTTACCCACCCAGGCTGTATGCGATGCAATGCTGCGCTGACCCGTTGAATTTTGGAAATAGGCAAAGCCTGCGCTGTTGCCCGTCGCATTGCCGTCCTTGTCAAACGCCTGCGCCGCAAGATAGGTCAGGCTATCGGTCTCGCCTGCCCATTGAAATGGCGTACCCGGTTTCACCTGCACCGCTTCGTAGGCCACCACAAAGCCGCTGCCATCGCTGGCCACGCTCGGCCCAAAACTCTTAGTTTTGTAGAGCGGGCTGGCGACGGGCGGGCGGGCAAAGCTGAGGCGCTTCTTCACTGCACCATCTGCGCCCACCAACGCGCCAGCCAACACCATTTCGTCCAGGGGTTGCACATCTACATCCACATACATCGTGTGGCCGGAGCCACTGAAGGTCAGCGTGAGTTTCCCCAGCGCCGCCATCGAGTCAATCGTCTGCGAGCCAGCGTTCTCATCGCCGCCGCCATCCGATTCCCACAACTGAATGGTGTAGTTGCCACAGACGGTGCGAACGATGGGGAAGCCGAAGTTGGGTTGGCCGCGGAAGTTGCCCGCCTTCATATCGGCAGTGCCGCCGCCCGTCGTCCAATCCCACAGCACGGGGAAGCCATTCACATCGTACAAACCGGGCGTGCTGGTTTCGGACTTGAGTGAGATGCGTGGCTCGATGCCGCCGTTCGGATCATCCGCCGCCACACCCACAGACATGCCGGTGAGGGTGATGACGTTGCAGCGTTCCTTCTGCTCCCACACCACCAATGAATCGCCGTTGCTGTTGGTGGCCACCGCAGGCGCGGTGTTGCCGCGCTTGGCAAACACGTTGTTGCTGTCATTCTCGATCGCGCTGCTTGCGCCGCCAGGAATTTGAAAATCCACGATGTCGCCGTTGCCGCCCACGGTGCTGCTGACCGAGGTCAGCGTTGAAAGCAAGAAGCTATCCTGCCGGTCGGGCCGCGAGGACGAGAGACCCACCGCACGCGCGGCGTTGGGGGCTGCAAAGCTGCCCAACTGCGGCTCGCTCACAATCGGGTCGAACACCAGCCCCGGCGTGCCAATGTTGCCCAGCCGCGCCCGCACGGTGCTGCTAATTGCAACGACCTGGGTGCTGGCGTTGGCTTGCACCGTAAAGTTGCTGCCTTGCGTCACGGTCTGCGGGGCCGTTGCGCCAAAGTTCAGCGCATAGGGCGCGGGCGAGCCGCCCAACACCGCAGGCGCACTCACATCCAACACGCTAGTGCCCAGCGGCGAATTTGCCACGATGGTGGTGGTGTAGCGCACGGCCTGGCCCAGACCCACAATGCCATCGGCATCGTCTATGGCCGTATACACCTGAATGGGTGGCGAGTTGAGGATGTTCGGGTGATACGGGCGGTTCTCGGCATCCACGCGCTGGCTGGCGGTGGTGCTTTGGGCCAGTTGCTTCTCGGCCAAGTCGCTCACACCGTCGCTGTCGCCATCGGCCAGCAACGGGTTGGATGAGACATGCACTACAAACGGGGTGGCCGCGTTCACGGTCACATCCCAGCCGCCGGTGTAGTTTGCCGTCGGCGTGCAGGTCAGCACGTTGTTGGCGTTGGTCACGGTGAAAATCTGGTGCCAGACCTCATCGCCGTCTTTCAAGCCGTCGTTGTCGTTGTCGGCTTTGGCCGGGTCGCTGCCAATCTCCATCTCTTGTTTGTCAGTCAGCCCGTCCAAATCGGTATCGCAGCTAACCGGCGAGAAGCCTGTGCCAGCCTGACGGCGCTCCAATTCATAGGCATCGCTCAGGCCATCGCCGTCGCTGTCCCAGTTGCCATCGTTTGGGTCAATGCCGTTTTTGGCGCTGCTGATTAAGCCATCCCCATCCGCGTCTTTTAGCGCGTCGAAGTTGGCATCCCAACCCAGGCCCAGGCCGTTGGCACCCTTGTTGCTCAGGGTCATAAAGCCATCCAGCGTGGCCGGATACACGTCGTACTTGAGGTTGTCGAACTTGGTGCTGGTGTTACCGGCCAGTTCGCGGGTGTAGCACACGGGAATGGGCGGCACAAACGGGATAAATGGGAAGGGCATCAGCCAGCACTCGTAGGCCGGGATGGCGTAGCCCATGTTCATGTTGAAATCTACCGGTTGGTTGATGCCCGCATTCAGCGGCAGATTGCGTACCGGCGCGGGCGGGTTGGTGGCGGCGTAGGCTTTGTACATCGTCGTCGCCACATACTTGTCCTCGCGCTCGCTCAGGTTCCAGGCGTTGGGCATCTGGTCGCGGGCCACCGTTAACGCTTGCGGCGCGTTGCCCGCCGAGAGCGTGTAGGCGTAGGTGCTGCTGCGCAAGTTGCCCTGCGAGAAGAGATACAAGAACGCGTTGATTAACAAGCCTTCTTCGGCGCTGGGGTTCTTGTGGCGAATGCTGGTCGTAATAGGCATACTGACTGATACCGAGTTGCCCGCCACATAGCCCTTGCTGGGGTCGGCCAGGTCCACGTCAATCTGGCCGGTCACCACCATGTCGGTGCGGCTGGTGTCCACCATCGGCTCGTAGTTATACAAAAAGTAAGCCAATATTTTGATGGCCGATGTGCCGAGCGTAAAGCACGCCCCGCCCAGCCCCGGCACTTTGCGCAAGTCGTCCACGCCCAGTTCACAGATGGCGGTCAAAATGCCATCTATCAACGCAATGATGGCGACGAGAATCGTCCCAATCACCGTAGACGAGATGACGAACGAGACGACGAGATAAATTGTGGTCGCAATCGCTTCGGCAAAGGCCTTGTTGAACTCGGGGCTAAACGCGCTCACCTTGTTCTGCACCATGCTGTAGATGAAGAAGCCCCACGTCACGCCCACTGCAATCAACGTGCCCACCGCGCCCGCTTTCATGCTGCTGGCCTTGATGGACGAACCCAGCCGCAAGCTGCTGCCCGCCGCTTTCACCGCCTTGCTCCACTCCGCCAAATCTTTGAGCGGTGAAATAGTGGAGAGATACGTGGTGATGGCTAACACCAGCACGCGAATCGTGATTTTGGCCCCCAGGTTTTTCTGCGGGTCATCGGAGAACTGCGCATCGGCCAAAAAGTACGCGCCCACAATGAGGCCCGTCAACGCAACCGCTGCGCCGCCCACAATGGCCGTGCCTACTAAGCGGTTGATGTGGCCGCCGGAGCGGAACGAGCGCAAGATGTCAAGCGCGTCTTTGCCCAGCCCGGCTACTTTGCCCGCGCGGAACTCTTTGAACAGCCGCCCAAAGTGTTGTAGCACCGTCACTTTGTTTACAAACTTGGCGGTGACCAGTTCGCCAGCGATTGCCGACACCAACGCCTTGCCGATGGTGCTGTAGAGCCGAATATCCACATCCAGTTGGGTGTCGCTCTTAAGTGTGTAGAAGCTGTTGGCGACGCGCGTGTTGCCGCTTTGCACCACCCGGCTCACGCCTTGCATCAGCGATTGCACATACATCTGGGCCGCCGCCATGCGCCCTTCGGCCACATCTGGGTTGTTGGCTGGGTCACCCGGCATGGAAGTGCCAGCGCCATAGCGCGTCTCAAGCTCCGTCCAATACGCATCCGAACTGCACGGAGCCCACGAGGGCGATGAACCATTGGGCGCGCAATACGGGGTCCACTTCACGCTGGCGCTGGTCAGCACCGGCGAGGCGCTTTGCCCAGCCGGGGCCATGTTGAAGCTGACGTTCGCGCCGCTCACGCTCACAAAGCCCGCCGTCTCGCGGCTGCCATCCAGGTTCAACCCGCGGTAGCGTTGCTCTTGGGCAAACATCAACAGCGGCTTAATGTTCTTGTCGCCAAACCAGTACGCATCAAAGGTGCTGTTCAAAATGCGCTTGGTCTCGGTCATGGCCGTAAAGATGGTGGCCTTGTCGGCCAGGTCGTATTCGGTCAACTCCACCCGCAAGGTGTTCGGGACACCCCAGCGTTCCACGGCGGGTTGGGCGGCGTTTGTGGTGCGGTCAAAGCGGCGCTGAATCACGGTCAGGCTCACATCGCGCACGCCATTGTTGTCCTGGTCGCGGGCACCCAAGAACGCGTTATCTAAACCATGCGAAAGCGCCGTCAACGCAAAGTCCTCTTTGAGGTTGTTGTCTACGACCGGGTCTTCATAAATAATCGCCATGCCCGAGCCGTTGTCCTCGGTCACGTTCATGCCGGTTAACGAAAACGTATCGGGGTAGCTGTGCAGCACTTGCGGCACATTGCGAACATAGCCATCGCTCTGGCAACCTTTGGCGGCGGCACCGGGGGCTTTGGCATCGCAGGCCACATCCACCAGCGCCATCACGTTCCACACCATGCGCACATCGTGCGGGTTGGCCCAACTGCCGGTGGGGGCATAGCGCATGCGGGCGTTAAAGGCCACCCGCTCGCCGGTCTTCTCGTCGGTGATGACGCTGAGCGGCACATACACAATCTTGCTGCTGCCGTTCGCCGTCAAATTATTCACGCTGATGTTGTAGGGCGTGAGATCGGCCTGGGTGGGCAGGTTCGCGCCGTTGTCGGGCACGCGAATCTCCAGCATGGGGATCAGGCGCATATCGCCGTTGGCATCGTTTGCGCCGCTGCCGCCAAAATCGGCAAAGGTCTTGCCGTCAATATCGCGCACCTGGCCGTCGCTGTCTTGCGGCCAGTCCAACACGTTAAAGGCAAACCACAAGTGGCTGGCCGTTTGCGGGCGCACCTGAAAATCTACAAAGGTGGTCTTGCCCGCTTGCAAGCCGTTCAGGGTCAGCTTCATGGGCGCGGCATCGGTGTAGGCCGTTGTGCCACGTGTGAACGGCGCGGTGTCTTTGCTATCGGGCACGCCATCGCCGTCGTTGTCGGTGTCGAACACATCCGGCAGGCCATCGGCATCGGTGTCGTCTGCCACATTATTTGCATCGTTGTCAAATTCTTGCGCGTCGCCAATGCCGTCTTTGTTGCTGTCTAACTCCAGGGCGTTCAAGTACCAGGTCTTGCCGCCCAGGGCAAAGCCGCGCACTTCAACGCCATCCAGCAAGCCGTCCTCGTCGCTGTCGTTGAACTTGGAATCGGTGCCCACGCGCTCTTCGGTGAAATCGCTCAGGCCGTCGGCATCGGCATCTGCGCCGGTGTCGGTGGGCGATGCTTGCTGAGCAGGCGCAGCCGCCACGCTCCCCATACCCATCGCGTTGAGCGTGCCAGCCAATCGCGCTTCTTCACGCGCACGTAACTCGGCGGCTTGCACTGGGTTTTGATTGGGGGAAAACGTGGCCGAGGCATCCAGCGCCTTCAGCACTGCCGCCGCATCCACTTCTTTCTGCTGCTCTTTCTCGCTGGCCGCTTTCGCCACCTGGGCCGTAACAATCTGGCCGGTGCGAATGCCGTTTAAGGCTGGGCCAGTCACCATCATGGTGATTAACGCGATGGTTAAGCCGCGTTGAATGCGTTTGGATGAGTAGAAGACAAACAAAAATCCCACCGCTGAAAACGCCAGCAACACCAGCGCCGCCATGAGCGGCGAGGGCAAATGATCGGTGAGCAGTCGGACTCCTGCGATCAGATCGCCGAGGAGTCCGACTGCTGGCACTGCTGGCTGCGCAAACTTGATGAAGTTGACTTTGATCTGGGCATGCACGCTGCTGTCGCGCTGATCGGGGAAGTTCAGGTTCAAGATTTGGCGCAGGGGCAAGCCATCATTTGCGCCACCCGCATGCACCCACAGTTCGCCGTCGCCGGTCATCTGGCTGTAATACGTCGGCACATCCAAATGCGTGCCCACGGCCAGTTCGCCTTTGGCGCGCAGGGCCGCTTCCATCTGGTCGCGCACAAACGAGGCATAGGCCGGGCCATCCATCTCAAACATGTAGCGCGTGAACGTCAGGCCCGCTTTGGTCTCCGGCGCGTGGGCTTGCACGTTGCGCACGGCGCGCAAGAACGACATGAAATCGCCATTGGGCGCAATGCCGTCGGTGGCGATGGCGGTGTTCTCTTTCCACTCACCGGCACCCTGACGCATGAAGCTCTTGCCGTTTTCCACTTTCACGCCCAAGCCATCCTGCCCACCGACAACAGAACCGTCCTGGCTCCACAACTTCATTTCCAGGCTGTTCTGGCGCACATCGGTCTGGCCTTCGATGTGGAGCTGCGTGCTTTTGCTGGCCCGCCCCACGTTGGTGATGCGGGCGGTCGGCAGCGTCACCTGGGTCACATCGCCATTAAACTCATACGCACCCGAGGTGCGGGCGAGCTGCCAGGCGGCCTTGAGTTGGTCTTCTGGGGTAAGGCTGGCTTGTGGGTTGCTGCGCCGCAACAGGGTTGCGGCGGCCAGCGCTGTTGCCAGCGCAACCGCAACAAGCAGGGCTACAGAAAATATCAGGTTGCGACGATTGAGCAATTTATTCATGGTGTTCCTCTTCTAACTTGTCTATTTCGGTTGTCTTGTCACGAAGCACTAGCGGAGCAAAATCTTTTGGGTCGAGCGATAAAAACACGAGCAACTCGTTCATATCTTTCATCTGAAAGATGCCGCCGTTTTCGCTACTTTGTAACGAGGCGTGCAACAGTTCACCCGCGTCATCGCGCCAGAGCCGTAACAAATACGACTGGTAATGCGTGCGGCCTTTACTCATGCTTGCCTACGATAAAAAGCCAGCGTGCCAAAAGCGTGGCAAGCGCGTGACAAGGCATGAACGCCCCCTCCCCCGTCGATGCCCCCTCCCCAACCCTCCCCCGTAAATCGGAATTTACGGGGGAGGGAGCCGCATCTCCCTCTCCCGTTCTGACGGGGGAGGGCCGGGGAGGGGGTCTGGTATTTATCTCAACCCCGCAACGCACTACAATCTGCGTGCAACCGCAAAGTGATTCACGCATCTATTTTTTTACGCACATCTATGCTGCTCACATTGAAGTGCTTTGGAGATTTTCAGGTGACATGGGAAGGTCAACCTGTTTCCTTTGCCACCCACACCGCCCGCGCTTTGCTGGCCTATTTGGCCCTCAACGCCGAGCAAGCCCACCCCCGCGAAAAACTTTCGGCCTTGTTCTGGCCCGATCAACCCCAGGCCACTGCGTTTACCAATTTGCGCTCCAGCCTAGCCCGTGTGCGCAGAGCTTTGCCCAACGAAGCCGAGGCCTTGCTCATCACCCAGCACAGCATCCGGTTCCGGCGCGAGGCCGCCCGCGTAGATGCCAACGACTTTGCGGATCTGTTGGCCGCGTGCGCCCGGCACTCCCACGCCAGCCCCATCCAATGCGCCGAGTGCGCCCAGCGCATGGCCCAAGCTGCCGCGCTGTATGCCGGCGAACTGCTGCAACATATGGCGCTGCACGCCAGCCAGCCGTTTGAGGAATGGCTGTTGCTGAGGCGCGAGCAGTTTCGGCGGCAAGCCTTGAGCGCGTTAGAGACGCTGTGCGCGCACCACGAGCAACGCGGCGACTACGAGGCATTGCGCCGCGAAGCGCATCGGCAACTGGTGCTGGAACCCTGGCACGAGCCTGCCCATCGCGCCCTCATGCGTGGTCTGGCCCTCGCTGGCGACCGCACCACCGCGCTGGTGCAATACGAGGTCTGCCGCCGAGTCTTAGCCCAGGAATTGGGCATCGAGCCGGATGCTGAGACGCAGGCGCTCGCCGAACGCATCCGCGCTGGTGAGTTAGCGCCGACATTGACTACACCCCTTGCGCCACTCACACCCCAACCGCCACCGCACAATTTGCCCGCGCACCTCACCCCATTCGTAGGGCGCGAAAGCGAATTGGCCGAGATCACCGCTCAGTTGCGGCAGCCCGGCGTGCGGTTGTTGTCGTTGGTCGGGGGTGGCGGGATGGGCAAGACCCGCCTGGCTGTGGAAGCCGCCCGCGCCCAATTGGGTGAATTTGCAGAGGGTGTCTTTTTTGTATCGCTCACCGCGCTGGCTGAGACCGCATCCATCGTGCCCGCCATCGCCGCCGCATTTGGCCTCAGCCTGCATGGTGGCGACCCGCGCCAAGTGTTGCTGCGAGCCTTGCACGACAAGCACCTGTTGCTCGTTCTGGATAACTTTGAGCATTTGCTGAATGGGGCCAACCTGGTAATTGAGTTGTTGCAGGCCGCGCCGCAGGTGCAGTGCCTCATCACCTCGCGCGAACGGCTGAATGTGCAGGGCGAACACATCTACAGCGTGTGGGGGATGGAGTACGCCACACAGCACGCGCTTACGTCATCTGCTGTGCGCCTGTTTGTGCAAAGTGCGCAACGGGTGCAGCCGGCATTTACGTTGAGCGAAACCAATTTGCCGGTGGTGCTGCGCCTGTGCCAATTGGTAGAGGGAATGCCGCTGGGGTTGGAGTTGGCCGCCGCCTGGGTGGAGGCGCTGTCGCTGGATGAGATCGTGGCAGAGATTGAACGCAGCGCGGATTTTTTGGCCTATGCCTGGCGCGATGCACCCGAACGCCAGCGCAGCTTGCGGGCTGTGTTTGATTGGTCGTGGGCGTTGCTGAACGAGACCGAGCAAAACGTCTATCGTCAAGTATCGGTCTTCCGGGGCGGGTTCACCCGCGAGGCGGCGCAGGCGGTGGTTGGCGCATCGTTGCGGGTGCTGACAAGCCTGGTGCATAAGTCGCTGTTGCGCGTTGGGCAGGGCCGCTACGATGTACATGAGTTGCTGCGTCAGTTCGCCGCTCAAAAACTGGAAGCGGCGCCCAGTGAATACCAGGCCACCGAAGAACGGCACGGCCAGTTTTACATCGCCTTTGTGACAGCGCGCGAAAGCCGCTTGAAGTTGGATCAGCAGCGCGAGGCTGTTGCCGAAATTAGAGCCGAGCTTGATAACTTTCGCCGAGCATGGAGCTGGGCTGTGGCGCAGGTGCGCGTGCAAGAGCTAAACAGGGCGGCTCACACCATTTGGATGTTTTATCAGGCGGCCGCCCCGTTGCTGGAGCAGGAAGGCATCTTTCGATTGGTGGTGGAGGGCTTGCAGGCCGCGCTGGCCCAGGGGCCGGATGAACGGCACATACAGCCGATGCAACGCGTGCTTGGCAGGATGTTGGCTTATTACGCGCGCACCCTCAACGCGCAAGGGCGTCATCATCGGGCCATTCCGTTTGCGCAGCAGGCCATCAGCATTAGCGCGGCAAGTGGTGGTGCAGAGGGCGAAGCGATGGGCTATCTCGTTTGGGGGCAGGCACTCTCGCGTATGGCGCAGCCACAGGAGGCCCACCCGCGTCTGCACATGGCGTTGCAGCTTGTGCAGCAGGCCATCCAAGACCATGCGCCCACCGAATCGCTGCGTGATACGGAATGGATCACCTACATTTGGCTGGCTACCAACTCGCTCGCCCTGCACAAGCCACATCAAGCCCGCGATTACTTGCAGCAGGGTTCACACACTTTTTTGACCCCCAACCACCCGCGTGGCGAGACAACGTATCTGGTCAACAACGCCGATGTTGATTTGTATCTGGGAGATTACGCCGCCGCGCAAGCGCGGTTTGAGCAAGCCTTGCAGATCGCCCGGCAGGGTCAACCCTGGGCCGAAGGGTTTGCCCTCATCAATCTTGGCAAAATCAAGCTGCAACTGGGCGAGTATTCGGCGGCCCTGGCGCTGTTGCAGCAGGGGCAAGGGGCGATGCGCGAAATGGGGGATGCCTGGCAACAAGCGCAAGCCCTGGGTTGGCTGGCGCGTCTTGCGATTTATCTGGGCCGTTACGCCCAGGCCAAAGAATATCTGGATCAGTTTTCAGAAATAACCAACCCAACCGAGTCTCCCGAAGTCGTTTATCTGGGCGAGTTCGCCCGTGCCCGTTTGGCCCTTGCGACCGGCGAGTATGAACGGGCTTTGGCGCATGCCCGCCGGGCCGGTCTCGCTGCCCAACAAGCGCATCATCAGATTAACAATGCCAGCGCCCTCACGCTGGCCGGGCATAGCCACCTGGGGCTGCGCCAGTTCAGCGAAGCTGCGGATGCGTATGAACATGCGTTGACGCTTTACATGGCTGTGGGTAATGTGCGTCTGGCGGCAGAGGCGCAGGCGGGGTTGGCTGCTGTGGCACTGGCCCAGAATAACCCAGTGGCGGCGTTGGCTCAGGTGGAAGGGCCGCTAAAAATCGTGGCCGACCATCCGCAGCAGGTCGGGCTGGATGCGCCGTTCACCCTCTATCTCATCTGCTACCGCGTCCTAAGGGCCAACCACGATGCGCGGGCCGCCCATGTGTTGCAAACCGCGCACAACATCCTGCAAGCATACGCCGACCGCATTCCCGATGACGCGCTCCGAAGCTCATTTCTGGACAACGTGGCGACGCATGACGAACTGTGGCAGGCATATGCTTGCGGTGTTCTGGGTTGACCACAACTTACATGGCCGGGAAGGTTTCGTAGACCGAGATTTGGCCTCCGCCTTGCAACACCGGGCACCCCTTAGCCATTTCAACCGCCGCAGCCTGCGAATCGGCTTTGATGATCGAATATCCGGTTGCGGGTGTGCCCACTGCGCCATCGCCCACTTTGCCATCGGCAGAAATATGCTTCGCCATTGGGATGATTGGGTTGCCGCCATCCACCACCGCCGGACCAAGCTGTGTAAACCAGGTTCCCCAGGCTTGCATTACTGCGGCTTGTTCGGTCGGGGTTGGGGCCATGTCACTGCCGCCACTGTAGATCAATAGAAAGTTTGCCATCGTTGTTATTTGTATCCTCCGGGTTCAGGTCATTATTTTGAAGGGTGATTATTCATCCTTCTATGCTAATGACGTATGACATCGCCCCAATTCGACACGGCGGCATACAATTTTGCTCACTTGCTCAGCTTAGGACTTACGCAGATAACCTCTCACGAAGAACACAAAGCCCACAAAGGAAGAGGATTTAGCGCGCCACTTTGTGAACTTTGCGTTCTTTGTGAGAGAAAAGTCCGAAAAGCAACATTAGCGCGTAAGTCCTAAACTATGTTCGGCTACATGCAACGCTATGAACCAACTCCTTCGCCTGCGAACCTTCGTCAAACCGTATTGGGCGCGTGCCGTACTCGCCCTCGTCTTTCTCGCCGCGCTCGTCGTCATGGATCTCGCCATCCCGCGCCTGATCCAGCGCATCATTGACGAGGGCATTGCCAAGAACGATCAGGCACTCATTATTCAAACCGCGCTCATCATGCTCGGCATCTCGGCGCTCAGCACGTTCATTGCCATTGGCAACAACATCTGGTCTATTCAGGTGGGCGAAGGGCTGGCCCGCGATGTGCGCGAGGCGTTGTTTCTCAAGATTCAATCGTTCTCGTTTGGCAACCTAGACCAGCAACGCACCGGCCAACTGATGGTGCGCCTGACCAGCGATGTGGCTGCCGTAAAACACTTGGTGCAGATTTCGTTGCGCATCGGTACACGCGCCCCGCTCCTCATGTTGGGCAGCATGGTGCTGATGGTGAACACCAGCCGCGATTTGGCACTGACGCTGTTGCCGCTCTTACTGATTACCTCGGCGCTCATCGTGTTCTTTGTGGTGCGCACCGAGCCGCTGTACCGCAGCGTGCAGCAACGGCTGGACAAGCTAAACACTGTGCTGCAAGAAAACATCGCCGGGGTGCGGCTGGTGAAGGCGTTTGTGCGGGCCGATTTTGAGGGCGAGCGCTT